>JBASTF010000832.1:0-6255 GCA_049274755.1 Rubrivivax sp.
GCGATGCGCTGCTGCGCCGGCGCCGTGATGCGGCCGATCTCGACGATGTGCCCGCCCTGCACGCCGACATCGGCCGTGAACGCCGGCCCGCCGCTGCCGTCGACGACGGTGGCGCCTTCAATGAGCCAGTCGAGCATCCTTGTGTCTCCAGAGGGTGGCCAGCGTCATGCCCGACACGATGTGCCAGATGCCCCAGAGGCTGGCGATGAGGACCATGCCGAGGTCGGCGTTGAACTGCACGGCGATGATGCCCAGGGCCAGCCCCGAGTTCTGCATGCCGCCTTCGATCATCACGGCGCGGCGGTCGCGTTCGCTGACGCGGAAGGCCTGGGCCGCCAGATAGCCCAGCGCCAGCCCGGCGGCGTTGTGCAGCACGACGATCAGCAGCTGCGGCAGGATCTGCGCGTTCAGCAAGTGGCGCTCGCGCACCAGGCCCAGTGCGATGAAGGCCAGCAAGGCCAGCAGGCTGAAGTTGCCCAGCGGCTTGCGGATCTTCGCCGTCAGCGCCGGCAGGCCGTGGCTGACGGCCAGGCCCAGCGCCATCGGCACGGCCAGCAGGGCCAGCAGGCTCCACCAGATGGCCGAGGCGTCGATGTCCAGCTGGCGCAGCCAGCCCGCGGTGGCCGGGTTGCTGGCCACCATCCAGGTGAAGTTGAAGGGCGTCAGGAACAGCGCCAGCACCGCCGACACCGCCGAGACGCTGACCGACAGCGCCGTGTTGCCGCGGCCATGGTGGGTGACGACGTTGCTCAGCGAACCGCCGGGGCAGCAGGCGACGAGGATCATCGCCGCCTCGGTGTTCGGCGGCAGGTCCAGCCACAGCGTGGCGGCCCAGGTGGCCAGCGGCAGCAGCAGGAACTGCGGCAGCAGGCCGCAGAGCACGGCGCGCGGCGTCTGCAGCACACGGCGGAAGTCGTCGACGCGCAGTTCCAGCGCCACCGAAAACACCATCGTCGCGAGCACCAGGCTCAGCACCAGTTGCTGCGTCGTCATCGCCACCAGCTTAGCGGCCATGCAGGCGCCCCGTAAACTCTCGTTTCTACGATCGATCCTCGCAGACGGCTCGCGGCCCATGCTCACCTTCCAGCAAATCATCCTGACACTGCAGTCGTACTGGGACGCCCAGGGCTGCGCCCTGCTCCAGCCCTACGACATGGAAGTGGGCGCCGGCACCAGCCACACCGCGACCTTTCTGCGCGCCATCGGCCCCGAGCCCTGGAAGGCGGCCTACGTGCAGCCCAGCCGCCGCCCCAAGGACGGCCGCTACGGCGAGAACCCGAACCGCCTGCAGCATTACTACCAGTACCAGGTGGTGCTGAAGCCGGCGCCGGCCAACATCCTGGAGCTGTACCTGGGCAGTCTGGAGGCGCTGGGCTTCGACCTGAAGAGCAACGACGTGCGCTTCGTCGAAGACGACTGGGAGAACCCGACACTCGGCTGCTGGGGCCTGGGCTGGGAGGTCTGGCTCAACGGCATGGAAGTCACGCAGTTCACCTACTTCCAGCAGGTGGGCGGCATCGACTGCAAGCCCATCACCGGCGAAATCACCTACGGCCTGGAACGCCTGGCGATGTACCTGCAAGGTGTGGACAACGTCTACGACCTGGTGTGGACCGAGGGGCCGAGCGGCAAGCTGACGTACGGCGACGTCTACCACCAGAACGAGGTCGAGCAGAGCACCTACAACTTCGAGCACAGCGACGTCGAGTTCCTGCTGACGGCGTTTGCCGCGCACGAGAAGCAGAGCAAGTACTTGATGGAGCAGCAGCTGGCGCTGCCGGCCTACGAACAGCTGCTGAAGGCCGGCCACAGCTTCAACCTGCTGGACGCCCGCGGCGCCATCAGCGTCACCGAACGGGCGGCCTACATCGGTCGCATCCGCAACCTGGCGCGGGCCGTGGCCCAGAGTTATCTCGACAGCCGCGCGCGGCTGGGTTTCCCGATGGCGCCCAAGGCCTGGGCCGACGACGTGAGCGCCCTGCTGGCGAAGAAGGCCGCCTGACGCCATGAAACAGAATCTGCTCGTTGAACTCTTCGTCGAAGAACTGCCGCCGAAGGCGCTGAAGAGGCTGGGCGAAGCCTTTGCCGGCGTGCTGGCCGACAGCCTGAAGGCCCAGGGCCTGGCCGCCGCCGACAGCACCGTCACCGCGTTTGCGTCGCCGCGCCGGCTGGCCGTGCACCTGAGCGGCGTCGCCGCCAAGGCCGCCGACCAGGCGCAGCAGATCAAGCTGATGCCGGTGGCCGTGGCGCTGAATGCCGAAGGCCAGCCGACGCCGGCACTGCTGAAGAAGCTGGCGGCGCTGGGCCAGGACGCCGCCGTCGTGCCGCTGCTCAAGCGTGCACCCGACGGCAAGGCCGAGGCGCTGTTCCTCGACAGCGTCGTGCCCGGTGCGGCGCTGGCCGACGGGCTGCAGAAAGCGCTGAACGACGCGCTGGCCAGGCTGCCGATTCCGAAGGTGATGAGTTACCAGCTGGATGAATCGGCGGGACCGCAGGTGCAGCCCGGCTGGACCACCGTCCACTTCGTGCGCCCGGCCCATGGCCTGGTGGCGCTGCACGGCAGCGATGTCGTGCCGCTGTCGGCACTGGGGCTGCAGTCCGGCCGCACGACACAGGGCCACCGTTTCGAGGCCGCCGTGCCGACGATCACGCTGCGTGATGCCGACGGTTATGCCGAGCAGCTGAAGACCGAAGGCGCGGTGATCGCCGGCTTCGATGCCCGCCGTGCCGAGATCCAGCGCCAGCTGGAGGCCGCTGCCGCGAAGGAAGGCCTGAGGCCCATCGATGACGCCGCCTTGCTCGACGAGGTGACGGCCCTGGTCGAGCGCCCCAACGTGCTGCTGTGCCGCTTCGAAAGCGAGTTCCTGGCCGTGCCGCAGGAATGCCTGATCCTGACGATGAAGGCCAACCAGAAGTACTTCCCGCTGCTGGACGGCGAAGGCCGGCTGACCGAGAAGTTCCTCGTCGTCAGCAACATCAGCCCGGCCGACGCCAGCCGTGTGGTGCAGGGCAACGAACGGGTGGTGCGCCCGCGCCTGGCCGACGCGAAGTTCTTCTTCGACCAGGACCGCAAGCGCACGCTGGAAAGCCGGGTGCCGCAGCTGGCCAAGGTGGTCTACCACGGCAAGCTGGGCACCCAGGGTGAACGGGTGGAGCGTGTGCGCAGGCTGGCGCGCCAGATCGGCGAGAAGCTGGGTGGTGCGGCGCTCGCGGTCCAGGCCGACCGCGCGGCGCTGCTGGCCAAGGCCGACCTGGTGACCGACATGGTCGGCGAGTTCCCCGAGTTGCAAGGCATCATGGGCGGCTACTACGCACGGCACGACGGCGAAACCGAGGCCGTGGCCTTTGCCGTCGAAGACCACTACAAACCGCGTTTTGCCGGCGACGTGCTGCCGCGTGGCGATGCCGGCATCGCCGTGGCGCTGGCCGACAAGCTGGAGACGCTGGCCGGCCTGTTCGGCATCGGCCAGCTGCCCACCGGCGACAAGGACCCGTTTGCGCTGCGCCGCCATGCGCTGGGTGTCATCCGCATGCTGGTGGAGCGGGCGCCGCTGGCGCTGGACGAACTGCTGGCCCTGGCCTACGCGGCCTTCCCGGCCGGTCTGCTGCAGGCCAATGCCGCCGAGCTGTCGACCTTCGTCTTCGAGCGCTTTGCCGGCCAGCTGCGTGAGCAGGGCTACAGCGCCGCCGAGGTCGACGCCGTGCTGGCCCTGCAGCCGCAGCGCCTGGACCAGGTGGCGCGCCAGCTGCAGGCCGTGCGCGCCTTCGCCGCGCTGCCCGAGGCACCGGCGCTGGCCTCGGCGAACAAGCGGGTCTCCAACATCCTGAAGAAGGCCGAGGGCGCGGTGCCGGCGGCGGTGGCCGACACGCTGCTGCAAGAGCCCGCCGAACAGGCGCTGGCTGCCGCGCTGCGCAGCGTGGCGCCGGTGGCCGATGCGGCTTTCGAGCGCGGCGACCACACCGCCAGCCTGCAGGCGCTGGCAGCGCTGAAAGCCCCGGTCGATGCCTTCTTCGACGGCGTGATGGTCAACGCCGACGACCCGGCGCTGCGTGGCAACCGCCTGGCCTTGTTGTCGGCGCTGCAGGCGGCGATGAACCGCGTCGCCGACCTCTCGCGCCTGGCCACCTAGGGAGCAGCATGCACTCCACCAAGCTCGTCATCCTCGGCCGCGACGGTGTGCTCAACGAGTTCCGCGAGGACCACGTGAAGGCGCCCGAGGAATGGCTGCCGGTGAAGGGTGCGCTGGAGGCCGTGGCGCGGCTGAACCATGCCGGCTGGCATGCGGTGATCGCCACCAACCAGAGCGGCATCGGCCGCGGCATGATCGACATGGCTTCGGTGAACGCCGTGCATGCCCATCTGCAGCAGCAGCTGATTGCGCTCGGCGGCCGGCTGGACGCGGTGTTCTTCTGCCCGCACACGCCGCAGGACCAGTGCGACTGCCGCAAGCCCTTGCCCGGCATGATGCGCGACATCGGCCGCCGCTACGGCGTGGATCTGAAGACCGTGCCGATGGTCGTCGACACGCTGCGCGACCTGCAGGCCGCGATGGCGGCGGGCTGCGAACCCCACCTGGTGCTGACCGGCCGCGCCGCGGCGCTGGACGACGAACAGCTGCACCAGATGCTGGAGCAGGTGCCGGGCACCCGTGTGCATGCCGACCTGGCGGCGTTTGCCGAGTTTGTGCTCGAACGCGCCCATGTCGTCGATTCGGAAAGTGGAGGGCTGGGCTGATGCGGGTGTTCTGGGCGCTGCGTTCGGCGCTGTTTGTGCTGTGGATGGCGGCCACCGTCGTGCCCTGGGCCATCCTGATGCTGCTGCTGTCGATCGTCGTGCGCGGCACACGCCTGTACTGGCCGACGATGGTGTGGCTGCGCATGGCGATCTGGGGTGCCAAGGTCATCTGCGGCGTGAAGTACCGCGTGCAAGGCATGCAGCACCTGCCGACGGCCGGCGACATCCATGCGGCCGTGCTGCTGGCTTCCAAGCACCAGAGCACCTGGGAGACCTTCGCCTACCCGACGCTGATGCCGCATCCGCTGGCCTATGTGTTCAAGCGCGAGCTGCTGTACGTGCCGTTTTTCGGCTGGGCGATGGGGCGGCTGGACATGATCCACATCGACCGCAGCAAACGCAACGAAGCCTGGAACAAGGTGGCCGAGCAGGGCAAGCGCCTGTTCGCCGAAGGCATCTGGGTCATCATGTTTCCCGAAGGCACACGCACGCCACGCGGCAGCCAGGGGCCGTACAAGAGTGGCGCCTCGCGGCTGGCCATCGCGGCCGGCGTGCCCATCGTGCCGATTGCGGCGACCTCGGCGCGCTGCTGGCCACGCAAGAGTTTCCTGCTGCGGCCGGGGGTCATCGACGTGTCGATCGGCAGGCCCATCCCCAGCGTCGGCCGCGACAACGACGAGCTGATGCGCGAGGTCGAGGCCTGGATCGAGGCCGAGATGCGGCGGCTGGACCCCGAGGCCTACCGCTGAGGCGGCAACGATGCTGAGCACCGAGCGCCTGCAGGTCGGCCCGGTCTCGGCGGTGCTCTACCGCTGCGATGCGCAGCCCGGCGAGCAGCCGGTTGTCGAGCAGCACCGCGCCTGGTCCTTGTCCTTCGTGCGCCGCGGCAGCTTCGCCTGCCAGTGCCGCGGCCGCCGGTTTGAGCTGGTGCCGGGGTCGGTGATGCATGGCCGGCCCGGCGACGAATACAGCTGCAGCCACGACCATGCCGCCGGCGGCGACGAATGCCTGGCGTTTTCGTCGCGCCCGAACTCGTCGACGAAGTGGCCGCGCGCGGCTGGGGCACCGGCGCGTTGCCGCCGCTGGCCGAGCTGATGACCCTGGGCGAACTGGCGCGGGCCGTCACCGACATCGCCCACGACACCGGGTTCGCCGACCTGTCGAACTTCGTGCGCAGCTTCGGCCGCGCCGCCGGCGTGTCGCCCACCGGCTACCGCCGCGCCGCACGCGGCGACCGCAAGATTCTCCAAGCGCGCCTGGCCACGGTTTCCTAAGCTTGGCGCTCATCCATTCGAGGAGAGCCAAGATGTTCGACCACATCGGTCTGAAGGTGCGCGACCTGGCGCGCAGCATCCAGTTCTACAGCGCCGTGCTGGCGCCACTGGGCCACGAGCTCGGTGCCAGCGGCGACGGTTATGCCGGCTTCGGCCCGCCCGGCGCGCCGGCACTGTGGCTGTACGCCCATGGCGGCGACACCGGGCCGGGTACCCACCTGGCGTTCCGTGCCACCGGTGCCGCTG
>JBASTF010000833.1:0-2280 GCA_049274755.1 Rubrivivax sp.
GCGACGACGCTGCCACCGCACGGCGCTGGCTCGACGAAGCCGCCGCCGGCTTCGCCGCGATGGCCATGCACTGGCACCAGCGCCAGGCCGAGGAACTGCGGCGCCAGCTCTGAGGCCGCAGCCGCCTCAGGGCAGGCCGGCCAGGTGCTGGGCCACCACGCCGGCCACCTTGCGGAAGCCGGCGGCCGTCGGGTGCAGTTCGTTCTCCCAGTCGTCGCGGTAGCCGCTGCCGTTGTCCAGCGTGCCGCGCAGGTCGACGTGGAACAGCCGGCCGCGGAACTCGGGGCTGCCGGCCAGCAGCGCCAACATGCCGTTGAGCTCGTCGATCAGCTCGTGGGCAGCACGGCGCTGGTCGGCGTCGCTGAGATATTTCATGATCACGAACCAGGGCTGCAGCCAGGCCATCGGGCTGGCCGCGCCGAAGGCGCCGCGGCCATCGGGCACCGGGTGGTCGTAGCCGTGCACCAGCACCGGCAGCTCGTGGCCCAGGTGCTGCTGGGTGGCTGCAAAGTAGTGGCGCAGCGCATCGCGCAGATGGCCTTGCAGCGTGACGTGGATCAGCGCCCGGCCGGCGTCGTTCAGCGCCGGCAAGCCGGGGTCGCAGCGGTGCAGCAGATCCACCAGCTTCTTGCCGA
This sequence comes from Rubrivivax sp., assembly GCA_049274755.1. Lineage (GTDB taxonomy): Bacteria > Pseudomonadota > Gammaproteobacteria > Burkholderiales > Burkholderiaceae_C > Rubrivivax. Next base: position 636 of record JBASTF010000833.1, read on the forward strand.
CCACATCGTTGCCGCCACCGCCCAGCAGCACCGCACGGGGCAGGCGGCCCAGGGCCTGCATGCGCCGCAGCCGGCGTGTGAACTGCGCCAACTGGGCCGGGCTGGCGATGCGGTCCAGCGTGTCGCCGGCATCGGCCAGTTCGTCGATCTGCCAGCCATGCTGGCGCTGCAGGGCCAGCAGCAGGTCGGTGCGCTGCGGGTCGCCGTCGCGGCCCCAGCCGTCGAACCAGGAGTCGCCCTCGGCCAGCAGCCAGCCGGGGCTGGCGGGTGTCGGGCCGCTGTCCGGCAGCGGGCGCGGCGCGGGCAGGGACTGTGTCTGCAGCGGGCCTTCGAGCGTGAAGGCCAGCGGCGCAGGGCTGGGGCGCAGCGTCTGCGGCAGGGTCAGCAGTGCATGCAGCGTGCCCAGCAGCACGCCCATCGCCGCGTCGTAGCCCGGGCAGGCATGGGTGGGCGGGTGGGCCAGCCGGCTGTTGCCGCCGAACACCGGGTAGACATCGTCGTCGCCGGCCGCCAGGCTTTGCTGCGTGGCCGACACCAGGGCCAGCACCACGGTGTCGCCGGCCTGCAGCGTCAGCGGGCCCAGGCGTTCGTCGCTGGCCGCGGTGCGCCAGACCAGTTCGGGCGAGGGTCGCAGTTGCAGGGCCTGGCGCAGCGGGCGCTCCAGCCAGCGTTCGGCGTCGTCCAGCGCCGTCGGCCCCGGGGCGTCCTGCAGCGCCTGGCGCAGCTGCCAGAAGCTGCCGTCGCGCAGCCACTCGTTCAGCGTCAGCTTCAGGTTGCCGTCCAGCGTCGGCACAAAACCCATCATCGCGCCGACCATCGTGCGGGCCAGCGGGTCCACCTGGCCCGGGAAGGCCGCGAAGATGGCGCGGGCCAGCGGCGCTGTCGGCGGCTTGCCGCTGGCCAGTTGCTGCTGCACGAAGGTTCGCATGCCGGCAGTCAGTGCACGGCCCCATTGCCGGCCGTAGTCTTCCACCATGGCTTCGGGGCGGGGCTGGAAGGTGTGGCGCGAGGGCGCGGTGAAGTGGCCGGGGTAGGTGGGTGCCTGCCCGGGTGTCCAGTCCCAGCGCGCCGGGCCGTAGACGACGGGCCCGTCCTTGCGCATGCCGAACCAGGCTTCGCACAGGCCGCCGAGCAGCAGGTCGAACACTTCCTTGGCGTTGAGGTTCAGTTCCCAGCGTGGCAGGTTGGCCATCTGCGCGATGAGGGTCTCGCCCTCGACGAACTTCTGCACGATGCCGCCGGTCAGGGCCTGGGCCAGCGCAAACGCCTCGGCGCGTGTGATGGCCGAGATCGCCGCATTGGTGGCGGCCGATTGCTGCGCGTAGGGGCAGCCGGGGCCGGTGTCGTCCATGCCCAGGTAGATCTCGCCGATGGAGCCGGCCAGCCGCTGCTGGTAGCCGGACACCGACAGGCGCGAGGCCGGTGCATGCAGGGCCTGCATCACCAGCGTGTGCGAGGCGATCAGCGCGCCATACGGTGTGCGCAGCGCGCCGCCATGGTGTTCGCGGATCGCGGCCCAGACACCGGCGGCGACGAACTTGTCCTGCGACTCGTGGTCTTCGAGCACGGTCTTCCAGGCCAGAGCCGCCGCTGCGTCACCCTGCTCACGCTGCAGCGCCAGCAAGGCCTGCACACGCTGTTCGCC
>JBASTF010000834.1:0-6547 GCA_049274755.1 Rubrivivax sp.
GCGCAGCCGCGGCCGCCCGGCCAGCCACCAGGCCAGCAGCGCCACCAGGGCCAGCAGGAGCACAACGAGCAGCAGATCTTCCATGGCGATTGCCGCCGAGCATAGCTGCCCGGCATGGCGTGCCGGCGACGGCAGCGCACGCCGGGGCGGCGAGTGTGAGCTATGCCGCCCACGGCGTTGGCGGCGGCACGCCAACTGTGTCCGCTTGTTGCCGCGGCAAGGTGCAAGAAGGGCGGAAAAGCCCCCTTTTCTCCGGCAGCGGCGGCAGGGGGGTCTCTCTAGCATCGCCTGATCCACGCCCATCCTGTCGACCAGGAACTCCATGGACGCCGCCACTCTTGCCGCCACCGACACTGCTCTGACCGCCCTGACGCTGCCCGCCGTGATGGACCGCGCCAGCACGCTGCAGGGGGCGGGCCAGGCCGCGGCGGCGGCCGACCTGTACGCGCGCTGGATCGACGGCAGCCAGGCGCCGGGCCGCCACATCGCCTGTTTCAACCACGGCACGCTGCTGTCGTCGCTGCAGCGTGACGACGAAGCCGAGCAGGCCTACCTGCGTGCGCTGGCCCTGGTGCCGCGTTTCCCGCCGGCGCTGCTGAACCTGGGCCACCTGCTGGAACGCCGCGGCGACCGCGACGGTGCCGTCGCCCGCTGGCAGCAGGCGCTGGACAACGCCGACACGCTGGAACACCAGCTGCACGCCCTGAACAACAGCGCCCGGCTGCTGGAGACGATGCGCCGCTTCCCCGAGGCCGAGGCGCTGATGCGGCGCAGCCTGGAACTGAAGGCCGGGCAGTTCGACGTCATCCAGCACTACGTGCACCTGCGCCAGAAACAATGCGCCTGGCCGCTGTACGAGACGGTGGGCGAGGTCACGCCGAACCAGCTGCTGGTCGGCACCTCGCTGCTGGCGATGATGAACGTCAGCGACGACCCGGCGCTGCAGCTGCTGGCGGCGCAGCGCTTCGTGCACGAACGGGTGCCGAAGGCGGCCGCCGTGGCCCTGCACACGCAGACGCCGCCGCGCACGGGCCGCATCAGGATCGGTTATCTCTCCGGCGACCTGCACATGCATGCCGTCGGCCTGCTGACGCCGGAGCTGTTCGAACTGCACGACCGCAGCCGCTTCGAGGTCTGGGCCTTCGACTGGACACCCGATTCCAACCAGCCGCAGCGCCAGCGCATCCTGCAGGCCATGGACCAGCATGTGCGGCTGGGCGGTGTCGACGACCTCACGGCCGCCAGGCTCATCGCCCAGGCCGGCATCGACGTGCTCGTCGACCTGCAAGGCCTGACCAACGGCGCACGCCCCGGCATCCTGGGCCAGCGCCCGGCGCCGGTGCAGGTGAGCTACCTCGGGCTGCCGGGCACCTCGGCGCTGCCGGGCGTGGACTGGATCCTGGCCGACGACTTCACGCTGCCGCCGGAGATGGAGGCGTACTACACCGAGCGCCCGATCCGCCTGCCGCACTGCTACCAGGTCAGCGACCGCCGGCGCGAGGTGGCGGCTGTGCCCAGCCGCGCCGACGCCGGCCTGCCCGAGGGCAGGTTCGTCTACTGCTCGTTCAACAACACGCACAAGTTCACCGCCGAGGTGTTTGCCGCGTGGATGCGCATCCTGCAGCAGGTGCCCGACAGCGTGCTCTGGCTGCTGGCCGACAACGACAGCGCGCGCGCCAACATGGAGCGTGTGGCCGAACAGCACGGCGTGGCCGCCGAGCGGCTGATCTTCGCGCCGCGGGTCGCGCCGGCCGACTACCTGGCGCGTTTTGCCTGCGCCGACCTGATGCTGGACACCTTCCCGTTCAATGCCGGCACCACGGCCAGCGACGCGCTGTGGATGGGCCTGCCCATCCTCACGCGCAGCGGCCGCAGCTACATCAGCCGCATGGCCGGCAGCCTGCTGACGGCCGTGGGCCTGCCCGACCTGGTGACCGATTCGCTGCCGGCCTACGAAAAGCTGGCCGTGCAGCTGGGCCGGACGCCGGCGCGCATCGCCTCGTACAAGCGGTATCTGGCCGAGCAGGGCCGCAGTTCACCGCTGTTCGACCTGCCGCAGACCGTGCGCGACATCGAAACCGCGTTCGAGCGCCTGGCGCTGCAGCACCGCCGCTGAAACACGCTGTCCGATGTCTGCCCACAGCCCCGCCGAACACCAGGCCGCCGCCGCGGCCGGGGGCGCTGCTGCCTGGGACATCGACAACGACGCGCTGGCCCATGCCATCAGCTGGCTGACGCGCCACCACGGCCGCCCACGCTCCCCCGAATCGCTGCTGGCCAACCTAGGGCTGAAGGCCCGCCTGGGCCCCGACCAGGCCGTGCGTGCCTTGCGCGAAGCCGGTTTCAACGCCGGCCTGGTGCAGCGCCGCATCGCCGAGCTGAACACGATGCTGCTGCCGGCGGTGCTGCTGCTGAAGGAAGGCGATGCCTGCGTCGTCGTGGCGCGGCATGCCGACGGCCAGCGCTACGACATCGTGATGCCGGGCCGCGAAAGCCATGCCTGCGTCGCCGCCGAAGCCGAGCTCAGCGCCGAATACACAGGCCTGGCGCTGGTGGCCACGCCGCAGGTGCAGGCGCAGTCGTCGTCGCAGGGCGAGGACGCGGCCCTGCTGGCCGACCCCTCGCAACACTGGTTCTGGGGCACGCTGCGCCGTTTCACGCCGTACTACCGCGCCGCGCTGCTGGCCGCACTGCTGAGCAACGTGCTGATGCTGGTGACCGGCCTGGCGACCTCGGTGATCTACGACAAGGTCATTCCGAACCAGGCCTTCGTCACGCTGTGGTGGCTGGCGACCGGCGCCGGCATCGCCATGGTCTTCGACCTGCTGGCGCGCCAGCTGCGGGCCTACCTGATCGACATGGCCGGACGCAAGGCCGACCTCATCGTCGGCGTGGCGCTGTTCCGTCAGAGCCTGGCCGTCCGCATGGAACAGCGCCCGGCTTCGGCCGGCGCCTACGCCCACCAGATCCAGCAGATCGAGGTCGTGCGCGAGTTCTTTGCGTCGGCCACGCTGGCGGCCTTGTCGGACCTGCCCTTCGTGCTGATCTTCGTGGCGATGTGTTTTGTCATCGGCGGGCCGCTGGGCTGGGTGCCGGCGCTGGCGATTCCGGTGCTGCTGCTGATGTCGGCGCTGATCCAGAGTGCGCTGCGCCGCGCGATGATGGCCAACCAGCAGCAGCTGGCCGACCTGCACGGTGTGCTCGTCGAAGCCGTCGACGGCATCGAGGACCTGAAGGCCGCCGGCGCCCAGGGGCGTTTCCTGCGCACCTACGAAGAGAGCAGCGTCGCCGCCAGCGGCTCGATGATCCGCTCGCGCAGCATCACCGCGTGGACGACCAACCTGTCCCTGGTCTCGCAGCAGCTGATCACCATGATCATGCTGGTCTGGGGTGTGCACCTGATCGACGACAAGGTCATCACCTCGGGTGCGCTGATCGGCGCCGTGATGTTCGCCGGCCGCGCGCTGGCGCCGCTGTCCAGCGTGGTCTCGCTGGCCACCCGCTACCAGGGCGCACGCGCTGCGATGCGCAACCTCGACCGTGTGATGGCCCAGCCCACCGACCGCGAGCCCGGCAAGACCTATGTGCCGCGCCCCGAGCTCAGCGGCCGCATCGGCCTGCACGAAGTGGGCTTCGCCTATCCGGCCGACGGGCCCGACGAAGCGCCCAAGGTGCTGAAGGGCGTGACGCTGGCGTTTGCCGCCGGTGAACGTGTCGCCATCCTGGGCCGCATCGGCTCCGGCAAGAGCACGGTGCTGCGGCTGCTGGCCGGCCTGTACCAGCCCAGCGAAGGCATGGTCGACGCCGACGGCATCGACCTGCGGCAGATCGACCCGGCGGACTTCCGCACCAGGGTCGGTTTCGTTGCACAGGACCCGCGTTTGTTCAACGGCACGCTGCGCGACAACGTGCTGCTCGACCGGCCGGCCGCCGACCCCGGGCGTTTGTCGGAGATCGCCCGCGTCACGGGGCTGGACCGCCTCGTCGCCGGCCATCCCAAGGGCTGGGACCTGCCGGTCGGCGAAGCCGGCGCACTGCTGTCCGGCGGCCAGCGCCAGCTGGTCGCGCTGGCACGCTGCCTGGTGACGCGGCCGCAGATCCTGCTGATGGACGAACCCACCAGCAGCATGGACGCACAAAGCGAGGTCGCCTTCCTGCGCCAGCTGCGTGAGGCCTGCGGCGACTGCACGCTGGTGATGGTGACGCACCGCCCGGCGGTGCTGGAACTGGTGAACCGCATCGTCGTCGTCGACGCCGGCCGTGTCGTGATGGACGGGCCCAAGGACCAGGTGCTGGCCGCGCTGCAGGGCCGGCCCGCACCGGCGCCGCAGGGCGCCAACGTGCACATGCACCCGTCGGCGCAGGCGGTGCAGCGCGAGGCTTCGTTGTGATCTTCGGTTTCGGCAAACCCAGGAACGGCGGCACTGCGCTGCAGCCCGGCGACGTGGCCTACATCGGCGCCGTGCGCGGTGCCCATGTCGTGGAGCCGGCGCCGGCGGCGATGTGGGCCGTCTACCTGATGCTGCTGGCCCTGGCGGTGGCCGTGACCTGGGCCTCGGTGGCCCAGGTGGACATCGTCGCGCGTGCCAACGCGCGTGTGGTGCCGGACGGCCGCGAGCAGGTCATCGCCAGCCTGGAAGGCGGCATCCTGCGTGAACTGATGGTGCGCGAAGGCCAGCAGGTGCAGGAGGGCCAGGACCTGGCCTTGCTGGACCCGACACGTTTCGAGGCCCAGCAGGCCGAAGGCCTGGCCAAACGTGTGGCGCTGCGTGGCACGATGGCGCGGCTGCAGGCCGAAGCCTCGGGGCGTGCACTGCAATTCCCGCCCGAGGTGGCGAGCAACGCCTCCGTCGTCGACGGCGAAACCGATTCGTACAACGCGCGCCAGCGGGCGCTGAACGAGGCCGTGGACCTGAACCGGCGCAGCATGGCGCTGCTGCAGAAGGAACTGGGCGTGGCCGAGGCGATGTCGGCCAAGGGCCTGATGAGCGAGGTCGAGGTCATGCGCGTGCGGCGCCAGGTCAACGACCTGAACCTGCAGACCCAGGAGCGCATCAACCGCTTCCGCCAGGAAGCCAGTGCCGAGCTGGTGCGGGTGCGCACCGAACTCTCGCTGCTGGAAGAACAGCTGGTCGTGCGCGACGACGTGCTGCGCCGCACGGTGCTGAAGTCGCCGGTGCGTGGTGTCGTCAAGCAGATCAAGAGCAACACCGTCGGTGGTGTCGTCAGCCCCGGCGCGACGGTGATGGAGATCGTGCCCATCGGTTCGCGTGTGCTGGTCGAGGCCCGCATCAAACCCGCCGACATCGGCTTCGTGAAGGTCGGGCAGGACGTCGCCGTCAAGCTCTCGTCCTACGAATACACGGTCTACGGCGGCCTCAAGGGCACGGTGCAGAGCATCAGCCCCGACGCGCTCGGCGACCCCGACCGCGGCGCCGCCGCCGACGCCACCTACTACCGCGCGCTGATCCGCGCCGACCGCTCGCAGCTGAAGGCCGGCGACAAGCCGCTGGCCGTGCTGCCCGGCATGACGGGCACGGTCGACATCCGCACCGGCCAGCGTTCGGTGCTGGCCTTCGTGCTGCGGCCGATGCTGAAGAGCCAGGAAGCGTTCCGCGAACGCTGACGGACGGCGCCGGCGAACAGCGCCCGATTCGGCCCCGTCATCGGCCGATCGCGGCGGGCCCGTGCGGCCCAGACTGGCGGCATGAGAGCCTTGCGACATTCCGTGCTCGCCGCGCTGCTGGCCACCAGCCTGGCCAGCCATGCCCGCTGCATCGACGAAGAAGCGCTGCCGGCCACGCCGGCGGCCACCGACGCACCGGCCGGCGGGGCCAACCCGCGGCTGGAACTGGCCGGCATGGTGCAGGAAGCCCTGCACCGCAGCGAGGCGCTGGGGGCGGCGAAGCTGCTGGCCGAGGCGGCGCTGGACGACATCGAGGAAACCAAGGCCGCCAAGGCCGTGCAGGCCGGCCTGAGCACCGGCATCGGGCCACTGGGCAGCCAGAGCGGCGGCGTGCGCGAAACGCAGGCGCTGCAGGCACGCGCCGCACTCAGCGTCAGCCAGCTGCTGTACGACGGTGGCCGCACCGACCGCCTGACCGACTGGCGCACCCAGCTTGCCGAATCGGCGCGGCAAGGGGTGCTGAGCCAGCAGGAGCAACTGGCCGTGAACACGGTGGCGCTGGCGCTGGAGCGCAGCCGCTACCGCCAGCACGTGCTGGTCTACGGCCAGTACGTGCGCAAGATGGGCTGCCTGGTCGAGGCGCTGGAAGCCATCGTCAGGAACGACCGCGGCCGTGCCAGCGAGCTGGTGCAGGCGAAGAAGTCGCTGCAGCAGGCCGAAATCTCGCAGAGCCAGGCCGCGTCGCAGGTGCGCCAGGTCGAAACCCGGCTGCGCCGCCTGGTCGGCGACGGCCTGCCCGGCACCGAAGGCCTGAGCACCGTGCTGCTGCAGGTGGCGCCGCTGAACGACCTGCTGGCCGACGTCGAACGTTCGGCCGATCTGGCGCAGATGGCCGCGCAGGCCGCGGCGGCCGACAAATAC
>JBASTF010000835.1:0-13004 GCA_049274755.1 Rubrivivax sp.
GCACCGACCCACAGCGCGCCGCGCCGGTCGGGCAGCACGGCCAGCACACGCCGGCCCTGCAGTGCCATCACGCCGGGATCGTCGGCGCGCCGGCGTGGTGTGTCGCCGCGTGTGTCCAGGTGGTCCAGGCCGCCGTCGGTGGCCACCCACAGGCCGCCGGCACCGTCGCCGGCGATGTCGCGCACGCTGACATGGCTGAGCTTGCCGCTGCCGACGCCGAAGGTGATAAAACGGTCGCTGGCGCGGTCGTAGCGCACCAGGCCGGCGGCGCTGGTGCCGATCCACAGCCGGCCGGCCTCGTCGCCGTGCAAGGTGTGGATGACGTTGTCGGGCAGGCCGCCCGGCGTGCGCGGGTCGGGTTTGTAGACACGCAGCCGGTAACCGTCCCAGCGTGCCAGGCCACTCAGCGTGCCCAGCCAGATGAAGCCGTCGCCGTCCTCGGCCACCGTCATCACGATGTCGTTCGGCAGGCCCTGGTCCAGCGCCAGGTGCTGGAAGGTGGTTTCGGTCAGCTGCGACCAGCGCGGTGTTTCTGCGGCCTGGCCGCTGCCCAGCGCGGCCAGCAGGCCGCAGGCCAGGGCCAAGCGGCGCCAGGCAGTCGCTGCGGTGCGGCAGAAGGGCAGGCGCATCACGGTGGCCATTGTTGCAGAGCGCCACCGTGGCCCCGGGCGCGCTTCCGTGCAGGATGTCAGGCCACCGCCGGCGACGGCGCGAAGGCTTCCGCGAAGAAGTCGACAAAAGCGCGCACACGCAGCGCATGCTGGTGGCGCTGCGGCCAGACGGCGTAGATGTCGGCGTCGGGTGTGTTCCAGCCCGGCAGCACCTGCAGCAGGCGCCCGCTTTTCAGGTGGCGTGCGATGTCCCACTCGGCGCGCATCAGGATGCCGTGGCCGTCCAGCGCCCACATCACGGCGATCTCGCCGTCGTTGGTGCTGAGGTTGCCGCGGGTCTTCACCGCCTGGCTGCGGGCGTCGCGGCCCTGGCGGCCACGCGCCGGTGTCAGCCGCCACAGGCCGTAGGCTTCGTCGCCCTGGCGGATGCCGATGCAGGCATGGCGCGCCAGGTCGGCCGGCGCCTTGGGTTCGCCGTGTTTTGCCAGGTAGGCCGGCGACGCACACAGCAGCCGCCGGTTGCGTGCAACCAGGCGTGCCACCAGGCGCGAATCGGGCGGTGCGCCGAAGCGGATGTTGACGTCGAAACCGTCGTCGCTGGCCGGCGGCGGATTCACCGACAGCTGCAGTTGCACGTCGACCTGCGGATGTTTGCGCACGAAGCGGCTGATCACCGGCGCCACATGGCTGCGGCCGAAACCCAGCGTGGCGTTGACACGCAGCAGCCCCTGCGGCGTGCCGCGCGAGGCACCGAGCTGGCGCGCCATCTCGTCGATCTCGCCGAGGATGCGGCGCGCGTGTTCGAGGTAGAGCTCGCCATCGGGCGTCAGCCCCATGCGGCGGGTGCTGCGCGCCAGCAGCGGCAGGCCCAGCCGTGCTTCCATCTGCGCCAGGCGCTTGCTGACGGCGGGCGTGGAGATGCCGAGCTCACGGGCCGCGGCGCTGAGGCTGCCGGCCGCCGCCAGCGTGGCAAAAAAGCCCAGGTCGGTGGGTTGGATGCTGGTCGTCACTGTTGCCTCCAGGTTCAAGCCAGCTTGACTTTAGCGGTGAACCATGAACCTGGGCCAGGCCTACAGTGCGCCACCCCACAACGGAGACATCGATGAAGACCTACCGCATCGCGACCATTCCCGGCGACGGCATCGGCAAGGAAGTGGTGCCTGCCGGCCGCCAGCTGCTGGAAGCCCTGGCCACCAGCGGCGCCGCGTTCCGCTTCGAGTTCAGCGACTTCGGCTGGGGCGGCGACTGGTACCGCGCCCATGGCGAGATGATGCCGGCCGACGGCCTGGACGCGCTGCGCGGCATGGACGCCATCCTCTTCGGCAGCGCCGGCGACCCGCACATCCCCGACCACATCACGCTGTGGGGCCTGCGGCTGAAGATCTGCCAGGGCTTCGACCAGTACGCCAACGTGCGTCCCACACGCATCCTGCCCGGCATCGACGCACCGCTGAAGCGCTGCAGGCCCGAGGACCTGAACTGGGTCATCGTGCGCGAGAACAGCGAAGGTGAGTACTCGGGTGTCGGCGGCCGTGTGCACCAGGGCCACCCGATCGAGGCGGCCACCGACGTCTCCATCATGACGCGCGTCGGTGTCGAGCGCATCCTGCGTCATGCCTTCCAGCTGGCGCAAAGCCGGCCGCGCAAGCTGCTGACGGTGGTGACCAAGAGCAACGCCCAGCGCCATGCGATGGTGATGTGGGACCAGATCGCCAGCGAGGTGGCGGCCGGCTTCCCCGACGTGCGCTGGGACAAGGAACTGGTCGACGCCTGCACCGCGCGCATGGTGAACCGCCCGGCCAGCCTGGACACCATCGTCGCCACCAACCTGCATGCCGACATCCTCAGCGACCTGGCCGCGGCGCTGGCCGGCAGCCTGGGCATCGCACCCACCGGCAACATCGACCCCGAGCGCCGCTACCCCAGCATGTTCGAGCCCATCCACGGCTCGGCCTTCGACATCATGGGCCAGGGTCTGGCCAACCCGGTCGGCACCTTCTGGAGCTGCGTGATGTTGCTCGAGCACCTCGGCGAACACGAAGCCGCGGCGCGTGTGATGAAGGCCATCGAACAGGTGACGGCCAACCCGGCGCTGCACACACGCGACCTCGGCGGCAACGCCACCACGGCCCAGGTGACGGCAGCCGTCTGCGCTGCGCTGGAGGCCTGAGATGCAGCACCGCCGCAACCTGCTGCAAGTCGCAGCCTGCTTCGTCGTGGCCGCAACGGCCGTGCTGGGCAGCACATCTGCCCAGGCCCAGGCCTGGCCGAACAAACCCGTGACGCTGGTCGTGCCCTTCCCGCCCGGCGGCACCACCGACGTGCTGGCACGTGCGCTCGGCGAGCGCCTGTCGCAAAGCCTGGGGCAGCCGGTGGTCATCGAAAGCAAACCCGGCGCCGGCGCCACGCTGGGTGCCGACCTCGTGGCCAAGAGCAGGGCCGACGGCCACACGCTGCTGATGGGGGCCGTGCACCACACCATCGCCACCAGCGTCTACAAGAAGCTGCCCTACGACTTCCAGAAGGACTTCGCCCCGGTCAGCACCGTGGCCCTGGTGCCCAACGTGCTGGTGATCAATGCCACGAACCCGGCGAAGACGCTGGCCGACGTCGTCGCCCAGGCCAAGGCCGCCCCGGACAAGACCTCGTTCGGCTCCAATGGCAACGGCACGGCGCAGCACCTGATCGGCGCGCAGTTCGAGGCCATGACCGGCACGCAGATCGCGCACATTCCCTACAAGGGCAGCGGCCCGCTGGCCACCGACCTGATCGGCGGCCAGATCACGATGAGCTTCGACACCGTGACACCGGTGCTGCCGCACATCAAGGCCGGCAAGCTGCGCGCCATCGCCGTCACCACCGGCAAACGGTCGTCGGCCCTGCCCGACACACCGACGCTGGACGAGCTGGGTTTGAAGGGCTTCGACATCGGCACCTGGTTCGGGGTGCTGGCGCCGGCAGGCACGCCGAAGGACGTGGTCGCCAGGCTCAACGGCGAGATTGTGAAGATCCTGCGTTCGCCGGACTTCGGCAAACGCATGGCCGAGATCGGCGCCGAGGTCGTCGGCAACACACCCGAGCAGATGGCGGTGCAGATCAAGGGCGACACCGAGAAGTTCGCGAAGCTGGTGAAGGACGGGAAGGTCACGATCGACTGACCATCATCTCCGGCAAGGTGGTCGATGGGACGGGAGCTTCGGATAGGCCCGCGGATGGGGCTTCGATGCCGCGCCCACGCAGACTTGGCTTCCAACTGGGCTAAATTAGCTGTTGGTCACTCCACGCCACCGGCCCCGCCGCTGCATGAACCGCCATCTTGCACTGGTCGAAGACAACGAAACGATCCTGGCCAACTATGCCGACTTCCTCGAGGAGGCGGGATTTCGCGTCGATCGCTACGGCGCCAAGGACGAGGCTCTGCATGGCCTGTTGACCGACATGCCCGAGTTGCTGCTGCTTGACATCGAACTGCACAACGAGCGTGACGCCGGCTACGACATCTGCCTGGAACTGCGCCGACGCAATCCGCTGCTGCCGCTGATCTTCATCTCGTCGCATGGCAGCGACGTGGACAAGATTTCGGGCATGCGCGTCGGCGCCGACGACTACATCACCAAGCCCGTGTCGCTGGAGTACCTGCTGGTGCGCATCGAGGCGCTGTTGCGCCGCGTCGAAGTGCTTGCAGGCGCGCGGCTGCAGGCCTCAGCCGTGGCTGTGTCCGCGACCGAGTTGGCCGTCGATGAAGCAGCTTCCACTGTCCGCTGGCAGCAACGCCAAGTCGATCTCACGCTGACCCAGTTCTGGATCGTGCGAGCGCTGCACGGCGGCAAGGGGCAGGTCGTGTCGGCCGAAGACTTGATGAAGGCTGCGAGGTTGGTGGTCGAAAGAAACACCGTTGCGGCGCACATCAAAGCCATCCGCGAGGCGTTCCTGCGCATCGATGCCGGCTTCGACCGGATTCGCACCGAACGCAGCCGCGGCTACCGCTGGCTGCCCGTCAGCCCGTCGCCAGCGGCAGACTGACGATAAAGCGCGCGCCCGTCCGACCGCCGTCCAGCGGTTCAGCCCGCAGCGTGCCGCCATGGTGCGAAGCGATCGTGCGGGCGACGAAGAGCCCCAGCCCCAGGTTGGCGCCGCCAGTGCGCTTGACCTTGCTGCTGACGAAGGGCCGGAACAGCAGTTCCACGTCGTCCGGCAACGGGTCGCCCTGGTCTGCAAGTACCAGCCTGCAGGTTGTTCCGTCGTGCCGCAGTTCCGCGTGCACTGAATGCCCCGGCGCAGCGTGTTCGCGGGCGTTGTTGAGCAGTTTGTCCAGCATCTGCGTCAACGCGTCTGCGTTGCCGAGCACCTGAACCCCCTCGTCGAGGGCGGCCTCGACAGCGAACCCGGCGAGCCCGTGGTCGTCCTGGAAGTCGAGCAGGCGGTCGCGCAGCAGCGCGCTCAGGTCGACGCGCTCAAAATTGCGCTTCACTAACGCCGACTCCAGGCTGGTGGCGTCGGCCACCTGGGCCAGCAATCTCCGCATGAACAGCGTGCTGCGGCGCGCGCGGCTCAGGAACTTCGCCAGCTTGGCCCGTTCCGCCGTGCGCTCGGCCATGTCGATGGAACTGCTGATGGCAGTCATCGCGTTGTTCAACTCGTGGCGCAGGAAAGCCGCGATCACTTCCAGCCATTTGCGACGGTCCGCTTCGACGGCAAGGCGACGTGCGGCGAGGATTTGCGACATACCCTGGGCGACGAATTGCAGGCGGGTGGCGCGTTCGTAGCGGTAGGTGGCGAAAGCGCTGAATAGAAAACCCATTGCGAAAGTGTTTGCGAACATAGTGAACTGCTCGGTCGACACGTGAATTGCCAGTGAGCAAGCGGTGAAGACTGCCCCGAAAGCAAGGCACACCGATGTAGATACCCACAAGGGCAGCCCGCCCAAGAAAAACGCAACGACCGTGAAGTTCCATATGCCCGTTGCGGAGGCTTGATACAGGGAGACGTCGGTCATCAGAATCAAAGAGGATGGCCACAGTCCGTCAATCAGAACTAGGAGGGACGCTAGCGGAATCCAGACCCGCGCGTCCTTGATGATGATTGAGCCCATCAACGCGATCAGCGCAACTGGAACCACGACACAGAGTCGCGTCGAACTGACCACGCCGAGATGCTCGGGGGGCATGATCAGTGGATCGAGCCACAGAAACCCAATTGAAACGATCGCCGCGATGGTGAGTCCGATGACGATTACCTTCTTGCTGCGCTCGTATTCGAACTGCAAATACGCGTACTCCAGCCTGCGGTCACGAAAGGTCAACAGGCGTCCCTGGGCCGGGCCACTTTTTTCTTGGTTGCTCGATGAGGGTGGCCACGCTGCAATGGCACCGGCCCAATCCTCTTCCGGCTCGTCCGCATTCGCAGGCTCACCCCCGCTGACCGGCGTATCGACCGTCCTCGTCATGCGAAAACCTCCTGTCGCCTCGTTGGCAGGCTAACAGGATTTCCGTGCGGCGACGTAGCGGCGAGCTCGGATTCACGGACGTTCATCGAAACTCATCGTTCCTCATGCGAAACCGGCGCAGGCCGTATGACGATTGCTACCGTCATCGGAATCACATTGGGGGAGATCAAATGAAGCTTTGCCGAAGCGGCCTGGCCTCCATCATGGCCTTTGCCGCGGCCTGCATTCTGGCGGCCTGCGGCGGCGGGTCGGCATCGCCGAGTCTTGACCTGCAAGGCACGGCCGCGACCGAAACGGCCATGTCCGGCGCCAATGTGGCGGTGAAATGCGCATCCGGCATCGCGCAAACCGTCACCGCCAGCGACGGCACATTCGCGTTGTCGATGCCGTCGGGCACGCTGCCTTGCGCGATCGAGGTCAGCGGCGGCGGCCGGGTCTACCGCTCGGCTGTAGCGGGCAGCGGCACGGGTGCCTACCGAGTGAACGCCAGCCCCTTGACCGAACTGGTCATCGCGCGCCTCGCCGGGGCCGGTGGCACGCCGGCGAACTTTTTCAGCAGCTTCGGCAATGGCAACGCGGCGATCACGGCGTCGTCGCTGGCAGCCGCACTGGCCTATCTGCGCACAGCGCTGCTCGGCCTGACCGACCTCGGCGGCGTCGAGCCGCTATCGGACGTGATGGTGGCGGCCGGCGGCCCGGCGGGCGGCAACCCGCTCGGCAACCAGGTCGCCGGCTTCCTGACGCAGGTGACGGCGGCACAGACGACGGTGGACGACCTGGCCATTGCCATCGCCAATGGCGGCAGCGAGCCGGCACCGCTGACGCCGCGCACCACAACGCAGCCGGTCTCCATCAGCGTCGAAGCCCCGCAGGCGGCCACCTTCACGGTGACGGGCAGCAGCAGCCTGTCGTGGAACATGCAGTGGCAGGTCAGCACCGACGGCGGCAGCAGCTTCACCGACTCGGGCGGCCTCATCAGCAACGGAGCGCCCGGCGACTTCACCACCAGCCACACGCTGAACACGACGCAGACGAGCGACAGCGGCAAGATGTTCCGCGCCCGCATCTTCAGCGCGGCTGGCAGCGTGACCAGCAACGCGGCGACGCTGACCGTCACGGCGCCGGCGCCGACCGGCCCGGTGATCACGGTGCAGCCGCAAAGAGTGAGCGTGGCCTACGGGCAGGCGGCCACCTTCAGCGTCGTGGCCAGCAGCGCGCTGGCGCTGTCGTACCAGTGGCGCGTCGGCGGCGTGGACATCCCCGGTGCCACCGGCGCCAGCTACACGACGGCCATCACCGTCGGCGGCGACAACGGCGCGGTCTACTCGGTGACGGTGACCGACGCCAACGGCAGCGTGCCGAGCGCTTCGGCCACGCTGACCGTGACCGGCATCCCGGCAGCGGCGGGCAGCACCGTGTCCGCCGGTTGGTCGCACTCGGCGACGCTGCGCAGTGACGGCAGCGTGGTGAGTTGGGGCAACGTCGACAGCGGCAGCTCGCTCAGCGGCCTGATGGGTGTGGGCAACGACCCGGTGGTCGCCGGCACGCCCACGGTTGCCGAGAACGCGAACGGCACGGTGTTCACCGGCGCCAAGGCGATCGCGGCCGGCCTGCGGACCACGATGGTGCTGAAGACCGATGGCACGGTCTGGGGCTGGGGCTATGCCGGGTGGGGCAACCTGGGCTACGGCACACCCGTGGTCGGCGAGCAGAAGAGCCCCGTGCAGGCCAAGCTGGCCGATGGCAGCGCGTTGGGCTCGGTTGTGCAGTTGGCGGCAGGCGGTTACGACACCTCGATGGCGGTCACCGCCGACGGTTCGGTCTGGGGATGGGGCCAGAACCGGTACGGCCATTTGGGCATCGGCTCGTCGTCGGAATCGCCGCAGCCGACCCCCGTGGCGATGCTGTCACCTTCGGGTGTTGGCCGCTTCACCGGCGCCGTGCAGGTGGCGCCAGGCATCGCGACCACAGCCGTGCTGAAGAGCGATGGCACCGTCTATACCGTGGGCTGGGCGACGGTGACGGGGAATCTGGGAGACGGCTCGACGGTCAACCGAACCCTGCCCGGACGGGTGGAGACGGCAGCTGGCGTTGCGCTGGAGAACGTGGTGTCCATCGCCGCTGGCGGACATCACTTTGTGGCCGTCACTGCCGCGGGCACGGCGTACGGATGGGGCGACAATGGCCGGGGCCAGCTGGGCGATGGCAGCACGACAAGCCGCAGCCGGCCCGTGCTCGTCAGAGACTCCAGCGGCAAGCCCTTGACCGGTGTCGTGGCCGCCACCGCCGGTGAGTACTTCACGGCGTTCCTAAGGTCCGACGGCACCGTGTGGGCGACCGGAGAAAACGATGTCGGCCAACTCGGCGCCAACAGCGCGGCAGCCTACCTGGTGAATCCGACCCAGGTCGTCGATGCGACCGGCACAGCCTTCGGCGACGTCGTCAGCGTGTCCGCGCTCTACGACCACACGCTGGCGCGGCGCAAGGACGGCAGCGTATGGGCCTGGGGCAACAACGACTACCTGCAACTGGGCGATCGCACCACGGTCAGCCGGCGCAACCCCGTGCAGGTGCAGCTGCCTTGACGACTTTGCGCCGCGACAGGCGCGACAGAAGGGGAGCAATCGCCATGCAAGTTTCCAGTCAGCATCGGCGCAACGTCGCCCTGCTTTGTGCGCGTGTAGCGGTTGCCAGCGCAATCTGCTGCCTCTGGGTCGTCCGCGATGCACCGGCAGGGCACGACAAGGCTGGGGCTCGGCAGCGAGCGCAGCAGCAGTTCGAACCATCGGTCTCGGTTGCGTCCGATGCACTTCTGCACAGGGCCGGCGCCAAGGAGGAACTCGAAAAGTTGAAGCGCAAGCTCAAGGGTGAGAAGCAGGACGACACGCCGCCGGCCGGCCCGGACGCAGCGGCCGCGAACGCAGCGCCCGGCGCAGCACCCGCATGCCGACCGAACACCGACGTCGTAGCCGAGGTCACGAAGGAGCCCTGCGACCAATACCAGAAGAGTCCGAACACGCGGATCTGGGTCAGAACCTCGTGGCCACGGGGCGCGGTAGCAGTCGTCGATGTCACCTCGCTCAACCGGAGCGGCAAGGAAAGTGTCTACACCGGCACCGACGTGGCGCCTCCGGGCCGCCACTTCACTGGCGTGTGCGGCATCAAGGCCACGGTGAAGAGCTGCAGCCTCAGCTCGTACTGAACTTGCCTGACGCCATGCTGCGCTTCGCTCGAGAACCGCATGAACAGAGTGACAGTTGACAATCGCGGCCATGTCTGCTGCTTCACCTGGGTTGCCCTTCCGTGTGCTCAGCGTCATCCCGCCGATGACGCAGCTGAACACGCCCTACCCGTCCACCGCCTACCTCACCGGTTTCCTGCGCTCGCGCGGCATCGCCGCGGCGCAGGAAGACCTGGCGCTGGCGCTGATCCTCGAACTGCTGTCGCCGGCCGGGCTGCGCCAGGTGCAGGCCATCGCCGCCGCGGCGCCGCAGCGCACGCCGCGTGTGCAGGCCTTCGTCGACCAGACCGACGCCTACCTGGCCACCATCGCGCCGACGATCGCCTTTCTGCAAGGCCGCGACAGCACGCTGGCGCACCGCATCGCCAGCCGCGGCTTCCTGCCCGAAGGCGAGCGTTTTGCGTCGCTGGAGATCTACGTCGACGACGATGGCGGCGACCCGATGGCCTGGGCCTTCGGCGCCCTGGGGGTGCAGGACCGTGCGCGCCATGTCGCCACGCTGTACCTGAACGACATTGCCGACGTGCTGCGCGATGCCGTCGACCCCCGTTTCGAGTTCGTGCGCTATGCCGAAAGCCTGGCGATGAGCCAGCCCAGCTTCGAGCCGCTGGCCCAGGCGCTGGCCGCGCCGGTGAACTTCGTCGATGCGACGCTGCAGCGCCTGGCGCTGGACGCCGTGGCGCGCCACAGGCCGCAGCTGGTGCTGCTGTCGGTGCCCTTCCCCGGCGCCGTCTACGCGGCTTTCCGCATCGCGCAGGCCATCAAGGCGGCGCACCCCGGCATCACGCTGGCGCTGGGTGGTGGCTACGTGAACACCGAACTGCGTGAACTGGCCGAGCCGCGGGTGTTCGACTTCTTCGATATCGTGACGCTGGACGCCGGCGAACGCCCGCTGCTGGCGCTGATCGAACACCTGCAGGGCCGGCGTTCGCAGAGCCGCCTGGTGCGCAGCTTCGTGCGCGACGCGGGCGCCGTGCGCTACATCAACCTCGTTGAACCCGACATCCCTTTCGAGGATGTCGGCACGCCCACCTGGGACGGCCTGCCGCTGGCACGCTACCTGTCGCTGCTGGACATGCTGAACCCCATGCACCGGCTGTGGAGCGACGGGCGCTGGAACAAGCTGACCGTGGCCCATGGCTGCTACTGGAAGAAGTGCAGCTTCTGCGACGTGGGCCTGGACTACATCGGCCGCTTCGACGCTGCGACGGCCGAGACCCTGGTGGACCGCATCGAGGCCATCGTGCAGGAAACCGGCCAGACCGGCTTCCACTTCGTCGACGAAGCGGCGCCGCCGAAGTCGCTGAAGGCCATGGCTGCCGAGCTGCGGCGGCGCGGCACCCGCATCAGCTGGTGGGGCAACATCCGTTTCGAAAAGACCTTCACGCCCGAGCTGTGCCAGCAGCTGGCCGACAGCGGCTGCATCGCCATCAGCGGCGGCCTGGAAGTGGCCAGCGACCGGCTGCTGGCCCTGATGAAAAAAGGCGTCAGCGTCGACCAGGTGGCGCGAGTGACACGCGGCTTCGCCGATGCCGGCATCCTGGTCCATGCCTACCTGATGTACGGCTTTCCGACGCAGACGGTGCAGGACACCGTCGACGCGCTGGAGTACGTGCGCCAGCTGTTTGCCAACGGCTGCATCCAGAGCGGTTTTTTCCACCGCTTCGCCTGCACCGTGCATTCGCCGGTGGGCCAGCAGCCGCAGGACTACGGCGTGACGCTGCTGCCGCTGCCGCCCGGCAGCTTCGCGAAAAACGACATCGGCTTCGTCGACCCCACCGGCGTGGACCACGACCTGCTGGGCCAGGGCCTGAACAAGGCGCTGTACAACTTCATGCACGGCATCGGCCTGGAGCAGGACGTGCGCAGCTGGTTTTCCGTGCGTGTGCCGCGGCCCAAGGTGCACCCGGAACGCATCACACGCGCACTGGCGGCCTGAGCCCCGGCTGCGGTTCGCCGACGGCCACGTAGTCGCCGCTGCTGGCCTCGTGCGTGTAGACGCCGTCGAACTCGCCGCGCGCGATCTTCTGCAGCGCATCGACCAGCGCCTCAAGCCCGGCCACGCTGCCATCGGTGCTTGGCTGCAGCCGCAGCAGGCCGTCGCCATGCGGCAGCTGGATGCCGAACTCCGCAGCCAGCACCGCCGCCACCGCCGCTGCCGGCTGCTGGCGCAGCACAAACGTGGTCTCGCCCAACAGCTGCAGGCCGTCGACCATGCCCAGCCGGCACAGGGCCTCGGCGATGGTGGGGTGTTGCATCGCGGCGCTCAGTCGCTGGCCATCACCAGGCGCACGGCATTGCGGTTGCACCAGGCCTTGGCGTTGTTGATGATGTCGCGCCACTCGTTTTCGGCAAAGGCCGGCTTGGTGCTGCTGCGCTTGCGCGAGAGCACCAGGGCCTGCACATGTTCGGCGATCTTCAGCTTCTGGAAGATGTGGGCCTCGACCATCAGCGCGCCCTTGCTGGTGTCGGACAGCACCCGGCGCTGGTGGCAGCTGTCCCAGATGTCGCGCAGCAGGTCCGGGTGCGCGTCCTTGATCAGCGAGCCGATGGTTTCGTAGCTGCACTGGCTGCTGACGCCCTTGGACGCCAGGAAGAAGGTGTCCGAGGGGTAGTAGATCGCACGCTTCTTCAGCTCGGGGTTCAGCACCAGGTGGCTGAAGCCGTAGGTCGTGTTGGAGCCGTGCATGCGGCGGCCGTAGTTCAGCGCCGCGAACACCTCGCGTGCCTTGGCCTTGAAGTGCGTGTTGGTCGTCGCGAAGCCGGTTTTGCCGTTGCCCACCAGCTTCGGGTGGTGCTGCGGCTTCAGCCCGGCCATGTTGGCGCCGGCCGCGGTGGTCGTCGCGCCAGTCACGTTCATCGCCTTGTACAGGCGCTTGCGCTGGCTGAAGGGGTGGGCGTTGGCCCATTCGTCGGGCAGGGTCACCAGGTCGTCGGCCACCGCACGCACGGCGGCCTTGTTGTACTCGTCGTCCTTCAGCGCCAGCTGGCCGTTGGCGCCGGTGGCACGTTCGTACATCTGCGAGTAGCTGGCATAGGTGTTGTCGCGGATGAACCAGCTGCCGGCGTCGAGGTTGATCGTCAGGTCGGCCGACTGCAGGCGTTCGTAGATCGCCAGGTAGGTGTCGGTCCAGGGCACCGGCCGCAGCGTCGTGCCGATGCCGTGCTGGCGCTGCATCGCGACGATCTTGTCGGCCACGTCGCCGGCCTTGGCCTTGTCTTCGCGCCGGATGCCGCGCAGCCGCTTGTCGACGTACTCCTTCTGGATGCTCTTGGACGTCGGGGCGATCATCTGGGTGAAGGACATGGTGGGCTCCTGGTGGCGATGCCGCACTGTCGCCGCCGGGCCCGGCCGCCGTCCTCAAGCCGGGCCAAAATGTCGCCAAAACCTGAGCGCCCGCCTTGCCCACCACCTTGCAGACACCGCTGCGTTTCGGCCCCGACGGCCGCTTCGAGCTGCACGCCGGCGAGCGCCGGCTGTTTGTCGACGGCCGCCAGGTCGCCCTGGGTGCCCGTGCGCTGGACCTGCTGACCACGCTGGCCGGCCAACCCGACCACCTGCTGAGCAAGGCCGAGCTGCTGGACCGCGTCTGGCCCGGCCTGGTGGTCGAAGAGGCCAACCTGCAGATGCAGATCAGCAACCTGCGCAAGCTGCTGGGCGGCGACATCATCGCCACGGTGCCAGGGCGCGGTTACCGCTTCGTCG
>JBASTF010000836.1:0-6959 GCA_049274755.1 Rubrivivax sp.
GGCCTGCAGCCGCACCTGGCCGTCGGCCTGTTCGGTGATGACCTGGTGGTCGATGCCGGGCGCCTGGGCCAGGCCGTAGGCGTCTTCGAAGATGCCCCAGATGTCGCCAGCCGTCAGTTCGCGGCCCTGCACGTCCATCACCGCCTGCACCGCGGCGCTGAACTCGATCTGCAGCCGGCGCGGCAGTTCCAGCCCGTATTCGGTTTCCAGAAGATAGGAGATGCCGCCCTTGCCCGACTGGCTGTTGACGCGGATGACGGCGTCGTAGCTGCGGCCCAGGTCCTTGGGGTCGATCGGCAGATAGGGCATGTCCCAGAGCTCGCCGTCCTGGCGCGCGGCGAAGGCCTTCTTGATCGCGTCCTGGTGTGAGCCGCTGAACGAGGTGTAGACCAGGTCGCCGACATACGGGTGCCGCGGATGCACCGGCAGCTGGTTGCAGTGTTCGACGACACGCCGGATCTCATCGATGTCGGAGAAGTCCAGCCCCGGCGCCACACCCTGTGTGTACAGGTTCAGCGCGATGTTGACGAGGTCGACATTGCCGGTGCGCTCGCCGTTGCCGAACAAACAACCTTCGACGCGGTCGGCGCCGGCCATCAGCGCAAATTCGCCGGCCGCCGTGCCGGTGCCGCGGTCGTTGTGCGGGTGCACGCTGAGCACGATGCTGTCGCGGCGATCGAGATGCCGGTGCATCCACTCGATCATGTCGGCGAAGATGTTCGGTGTGCTGTGCTCTACTGTCGACGGCAGGTTGACGATGCACTTGTGCTGCGGCGTCGGCTGCCAGACGGCAGTGACGGCGTCGACCACACGCTTGCTGAACGCAAGCTCGGTGCCGCTGAACATCTCGGGCGAGTACTGGAAGGTCCACTGCGTGCCCGGCTGCTGCGCCGCGCAGTCGCGCACCAGGCGCGCATGGGTGGTGGCGAGTTCGACGATGCCGTCTTCGTCCAGCCCCAGCACCACACGCCGCATCACCGGCGCGGTGGCGTTGTACAGGTGCACGATGACCCGCGGCGCCCCCACCAGGGCTTCGAAGGTGCGTGCGATCAGGTGGTCACGCGCCTGGGTCAGCACCTGGATCGTCACGTCGTCGGGAATCAGCCGCTGCTCGATCAGCAGGCGCACGAAGTCGAAGTCGGCCTGCGAGGCCGAGGGGAAGCCGACCTCGATCTGCTTGAAGCCGATGTCCACCAGCACCTGGAACATGCGCAGCTTGCGCGCGGGGTCCATCGGCTCGATCAGCGCCTGGTTGCCGTCGCGCAGGTCCACGCTGCACCACAGCGGCGCCTGCGTCAGCCGGGCGTCGGGCCAGCGGCGGTCAGCCAGTTGCACCGGCGCAAACGGTCGGTACTTGGCGGCGGGGTTCTGAAGCATCGGCATGGTGGTCTCCTGGTTCAGGGTGCACGCAGCCGGGATCTCGGAAAAGCAAACGGCCCGCTGCGTTGCGCTTGGCGGGCCGTCGATCCGTGAAAGAAGAGGTCGTGGACGATCAGCGCGCCAGAGGCAGCGCTAGTAGCAGCAGCGAGGTGAAGCGGCAGATCGTATTCACGGACGGCATGCTAACACGGCTTCAGTGGTGCAGACCTTTTTCATCGGGCTCGTCGGTCGAGACGGCGATCACACTCGCCGGCTTGCCCTTGAAGCGCCGCCAGGCATAGACCACGTAGCCCGACAAGCCATAGACGCAGAACAGCAGGAACAGCGCCAGCGGCGGGTTCTGGCTGATCAGCGCGATCGCGATGGCGATGGCGAAGATGCTGATGAAGGGCACGGTCTGCTTGGCACCGAAGACCTTGAAACTGTAGAACGGCGCATTCGTCACCATCGTCAGCCCGGCGTACAAGGTGATGCCGAAGGCCAGCCAGGGAATCCAGTCCGAGCGTGTGACGCCCTTGAAGCCCTGGTCGTCCATCACCCAGATGAAGCCGATGACCAGGGCCGCGGCAGCCGGGCTGGGCAGGCCCTGGAAAAAACGCTTGTCGACGACGCCGATGTTGACGTTGAAGCGGGCCAGGCGCAGCGCGGCGCCGGCGATGTAGACAAAGGCCGGGATCCAGCCCAGCTTGCCCATGTCCTTCAACGCCCAGACGTACATGATCAGCGCCGGCGCGGCGCCGAAGCTGACCATGTCCGAAAGGCTGTCCATCTGCTCGCCGAAGGCGCTCTGCGCATTGGTCATGCGCGCAACACGGCCGTCCAGGCTGTCGAGCACGGCAGCCACGAAGATGGCGACGCAGGCCAGGTCGAAGCGGCCGCTCATGGCCATCACCACGCCGTAGAAACCGCTGAACAGCGCGGCCAGCGTGATGGCATTGGGCAGGATGTAGATGCCCTTGCGCCGCGGCCGCGGCAGGGCCGCAGCGGCATCGTCGTCGTGCAGGTGGGGGTCGTCGGTCATCCCGTCAAGGATACCGCGACCCCGTTCTCACACTCAGTTGCGGCTCTTGTCGACCAGCTTGTTGGCCTTGATCCACGGCATCATTGCGCGCAGCTTCTCGCCGACGACCTCGATCGAGTGCTCGGCCGTCAGGCGGCGGCGGCTCAGCAGCGTCGGTGCGCCGGCGCGGTTCTCGAGGATGAAGCTCTTCGCGTATTCGCCGGTCTGGATGTCCTTCAGCACCTGCTTCATGACCTTCTTGGTCTCGTCGGTGACGATGCGCGGGCCGGTCACGTACTCGCCGTACTCGGCGTTGTTCGAGATCGAGTAGTTCATGTTCGCGATGCCGCCTTCGTAGATCAGGTCGACGATCAGCTTCAGCTCGTGCAGGCACTCGAAGTAGGCCATCTCGGGCGCGTAGCCGGCTTCGACCAGGGTCTCGTAGCCGGCCTTGATCAGCTCGACGGTGCCGCCGCAGAGGACCGCTTGTTCGCCGAACAGGTCGGTCTCGGTCTCTTCGCGGAAGTTGGTCTCGATGATGCCGGCCTTGCCGCCGCCGTTGGCCGCCGCATAGCTCAGCGCCAGGTCACGTGCCTTGCCGCTCTTGTCGGCGTGCACGGCGATCAGGTGCGGCACGCCGCCGCCCTGCGTGTAGGTGTTGCGCACCGTGTGGCCCGGGGCCTTGGGCGCCACCATCCAGACGTCGAGGTCGTCGCGCGGGATGACCTGGCCGTAGTGCACGTTGAAGCCGTGGGCAAAGGCCAGCGACGCGCCCTTGCGGATGTGCGGCTCGACGTCGTTCTTGTAGACGGCACCGATCTGCTCGTCGGGCAGCAGGATCATCACGACGTCGGCGTCCTTCACCGCGTCGGCCACCTCGGCCACCTTCAGGCCGGCCTTCTCGACCTTGGCCCAGCTGGCGCCGCCCTTGCGCAGGCCGACGGTGACCTTCACGCCGCTGTCGTTCAGGTTCTGCGCGTGGGCATGGCCTTGTGAACCGTAGCCGATGATGGTGACGTTCTTGCCCTTGATCAGGCTGAGGTCGGCGTCCTTGTCGTAATAAACCTTCATGGTCTTCTCCGTTGAAACTGGTGGGTGAGTGGCGCTTTCAGACGCGCAGAATTCTTTCGCCGCGGCCGATGCCGCTGGCGCCGGTGCGCACGGTTTCCAGGATCGCCGCGCGGTCGATGGCGAGCAGGAAGGCGTCGAGCTTGCCCGAATCGCCTGTCAGTTCGATCGTGTAGCTCTTCTCGGTGACGTCGATGATGCGGCCGCGGAAGATGTCGGCCATGCGCTTCATCTCCTCGCGCTCCTTGCCGACGGCGCGCACCTTGATGAGCATCAGCTCACGCTCGGTGAACGCACCTTCGGTCAGGTCCACAACCTTGACGACCTCGATCAGCCGGTTCAGGTGCTTGGTGATCTGTTCGATGACCTCGTCGCTGCCGGTCGTGACGATGGTCATGCGCGACAGGCTGGGGTCTTCGGTCGGTGCGACCGTCAGGCTCTCGATGTTGTAGCCACGCGCCGAAAACAGCGCCACGACACGCGAAAGTGCGCCGGGCTCGTTCTCGAGCAGCACGGCAATGATGTGTTTCATGGTCCTTCGTCCTGCGAGGCATCTCAGGCCGACGGCGGTAACCGGCGGTCCTCAGCCTCGCTGTTCGAGATGTGGAAAGTCGAATGCTCCGCGCCGTTCGACCGGTCTTCCGCGGCGCGGGCTTGTGGCGCGGTAACGCCATCGCCCCGCCGCGGATTCACGGCCTCACAGGTCTTCGGAGCCCAGCAGCATCTCCGTGATGCCCTTGCCCGCCTGCACCATGGGCCAGACGTTTTCGGTGGGGTCGGTGCGCACGTCGAGGAACACGGTGCGGTCCTTCAGCCTGATCGCTTCCTTCAGCGCGCCTTCGACGTCGCCCGGTTTCTCCACCTTCAGGCCGACGTGGCCATAGGCTTCCGCGAGCTTGACGAAGTCGGGCAGCGCGTCCATGTAGCTGTGCGAGTAGCGGCCGCCGTAGTCGATCTGCTGCCACTGCCGCACCATGCCCAGGTAGCGGTTGTTCAGGCTGACGATCTTCACCGGCGTCTTGTACTGCAGGCAGGTGCTGAGCTCCTGGATGCACATCTGGATCGAGCCTTCGCCGGTGATGCAGAAGACGTCCGAATCCGGCTTCGCCAGCTTGATGCCCATCGCATACGGCAGGCCCACGCCCATCGTGCCCAGGCCACCGGAGTTGATCCAGCGCCGCGGCTGCTCGAAGCGGTAGTACTGCGCGGCCCACATCTGGTGCTGGCCGACGTCGGAGGTGATGTAGGTGTCGCGGTCTTTCGTCAGCTGCCACAGCTTGTCGACCACCATCTGCGGCTTGATGACCTCGTTGCTGCCCTTGAACGCCAGGCACTCGCGCTTGCGCCACTCGTTGATCTGGCTCCACCAGGCGTTCAGCGTCATCGCGTCGGGGCGTGCCTGGGCTTCCTTCACCTGGGCGATCAGCTCCTGCAGCACGTCCTTCACGTCGCCGACGATGGGGATGTCGACCTTGACGCGCTTGGAGATCGACGAGGGGTCGATGTCAACGTGGATGATCTTGCGCTCGACCGACGCGAAGTGCTTGGGGTTGCCGATCACGCGGTCGTCGAAGCGCGCGCCGACGGCCAGCAGCACGTCGCAGTGCTGCATTGTCATGTTCGCTTCGTAGGTGCCGTGCATGCCCAGCATGCCCAGGAACTTCGGGTCCGACGACGCAGTGGCGCCCAGCCCCATCAGCGTGTTCGTGACCGGGTAGCCCAGCAGGTCGGCCAGCTGGCGCAGCTCGGCCGAGGCATTGCCCAGGATGACGCCGCCACCGGTGTAGATGTAGGGGCGCTTGGCCGCCAGCAGCAGCTGCACGGCCTTGCGGATCTGCCCGCCATGGCCCTTTTTCACCGGGTTGTACGAACGCATCTCCACCGTTTCCGGGTAGTGGAAAGGCGCCGTCTTCAGCGACACGTCCTTCGGGATGTCCACCACCACCGGGCCGGGGCGGCCGGTGCGGGCGATGTGGAAGGCCTTTTTCAGCGTCGCGGCCAGGTCGCGCACGTCCTTCACGAGGAAGTTGTGCTTGACGATGGGCCGGGTGATGCCGACGGTGTCGCATTCCTGGAAGGCATCGAGGCCGATCGCCGGCGTGGGGACCTGCCCGGTGACGATGACCATCGGGATCGAGTCCATGTAGGCCGTCGCGATGCCGGTGACGGCATTCGTGACCCCGGGGCCCGAGGTGACCAGCGCAACACCGACTTCGCCGGTGGCACGTGCATAACCGTCGGCAGCATGCACCGCAGCCTGCTCGTGGCGCACCAGGACATGCTCGATGCTGTCCTGCTTGTACAGCGCGTCGTAGATGTAGAGAACGGCTCCGCCCGGGTAGCCCCAGAGGTACTTGACCCCTTCGGCCTGCAGGCAGCGAACCAGGATTTCCGAACCGTTCGGTTCGGCAGAGGGAGAAGAAGGCTGTGCCGATGCGGCACGCTTGACTTCCGCGGCAGACATGTCCATTTCGAACCTTTGTGAATTTCTCTGACGAAAAACCATCGGTGCACCTCGGTCGCGTCCTCGTGAGACGGCGTTGGTACCTGCGCGGTCAAAACACCGCCGTCCAGGTCGGACGGCCGGCATGAGACCCATAAAGAGCGTTGTGCGGGGCAGCATTATGACACTGCGGCGGAACCGGCCCGGCGCGCCCGTCACCCGGTGACATAATCCGCCGCGCCCGAGCCGGGCATGCAGCCGCCGCCGAGCCCGCGTTGGCCACCGACAAAGAACTCACCGACTTCCTCAAGAGCGTCGAAAAACGCGCCTTCAAACGCACGGCCTTTGCCGTGCGGGAAGACGATGCCGCGCTGGACATCGTGCAGGACGCGATGATCCGGCTGGCCGAGAAGTACATCGATCGCCCGGCGGCCGAACTGCCGCTGCTGTTCCAGCGCATCCTGTCCAACGCGACGATGGACTGGTTCCGGCGCCAGAAGGTGCGCAATGCCGTCGTGCAGAACCTCTCGGACTTCGAGGGGGCCGACGATGACGGCGACTTCGATCTGCTGGAAACTCTGCAGACGCTGGACGGCTCGCTGGGTGCCGAAAGCGCTGCCGACGCGGTCTCGCGGGACCAGATCTTGCGTGTCATCGAGGCCGAGGTTGCAGCGTTGCCGGATCGTCAACGCGAAGCCTTCCTGCTGCGTTACTGGGAGGAATTCGACGTGGCCGAGACGGCGGTCGTGATGGGTTGCTCGGAAGGCAGCGTGAAGACACACTGTTCCCGGGCCGTGCACGCGCTGGCCAAGGCCCTTCGAAGCAAGGGAATCGCGCCATGAGAACGACAACGCCATACACCGACATCGACGCGCTGCAAGCGCGGGTAGCGTCACGTCTGGTTGCCGCGCTCAGCGAACAGGCCTCGGCATTGCCGCATGATCTGAGCGAACGCCTGCGTGTTGCCCGCGAACAAGCCGTGGCACGTGGCCGCGAACAACGCGTCCAGGCACCGGCCATGGCGCCGGTGCTGGTGGGCGCCGGTGTCGGCAGCCTGCTGCTGGGCGG
>JBASTF010000837.1:0-2501 GCA_049274755.1 Rubrivivax sp.
GCTGGCGGCCATCGGGCCGGTGGCGCGCGCTTCCAGGCGGCCGACCTGGCGGCCCTGCGGACGCATGGCCTCGAAGAAGTAGCTGACGTCGCTGATGCGCAGATTCTTCTCTTCCACCAGAGCCTGCGGCAGGCCGGTGAGTTCGGCGATGCGCCTGGCCACCTTGGCGCGGCGCTTCTCCGACAGGCGCGCGCCGGCCAGCAGGGCCGAGGCGTAGTCTTCGTCGACAAAGGCCTCGGCCGCCGTGCGGGCCGCAGCCGAGCTCTCGGCCAGCGGGCCCTTCAGCAGGCCGTGGTACTGCGAGACGTTGGCGAAGGCCGGCAGGAACAGTGCAAACGGCAGGTCGTTGCCAGGCATGAAGTCGATGCTTTGCAGGTCCATCGCGCAGGAGACGAGGATCAGCCCGGTCAGCGCCACACCCAGGTTCTGCAGCTTGTCGGCCAGCGCCGCGCCGCGTGTGGTGCCGTAACTTTCGCCAGCCAGGTAGACCGGCGAGCCCCAGCGCTTGTGTGTCGTCAGCCAGTTGCGCATGACCTCGGCCAGCGCGTCGACGTCGCCGTCCACCGACAGCATCTTCTTGCGCACGGCCTCGCTGGCCGTGGTTGACCAGCCGGTGTGCGGCGGGTCGATGAACACGAGGTCGAAGTGCTCGAACCAGGACAGCGGGTTGTCGACCGCCGTGTAGGGCGCGGCCGGCATGCTGCCGTCGTCGGGCACCACCACACGCTTCGGGCCCAGGGCACCCAGGTGCAGCCAGATCGAGGCCGAACCCGGCCCGCCGTTGAAGGCAAAACACAGCGGGCGCTGACCGGCGGCGGCGCCCTTCAGCGTGTAGGCCGTGGCCATCACCGCGGCCTGCGGTTCACCGGCCGCACCCTCGAAACCTTCGGCCACCACAGGCACGAAGGCGGCATGCACGTCGTAGTCGAGCTGGCGGCCGGCGATCGTCAGGCTGCCGCTGGACGTGGCGGCCGGCCGCGCCAGCAGCTTTTCGACCTGCTCACGCGCCTTGCGGTCGGCGTCGGATTCGTTGCTGGGCTTGGCAGGGGTGGCTGCGGCATCGGCCATGGTCTCGTGTCCTTGCGGGAAACAAAGACACGACCTTAACCGATGCTCAGCTCCCGGCCATCCAGGCGCCGTAGCGCTGCAGGTCGACGTTGCCGCCACTGACGATGATGCCCACACGTTTGCCGCGCACGTCGACCACGCCGTCCAGCACCGCCGCGGCCGCCAGGCAGCCCGTGGGTTCGACGACCATCTTCATGCGTTCGGCGAAAAAGCGCATCGTGTGCACGAGCTGCGCATCGCTGACGGTGTGGATGCTTTGCACGTGGCGCTGGATCACCGGGAAGGTGAGCAGGCCGCTGTGCTGCGTCTGCGCGCCGTCGGCGATGGTCTGCGGCGTGGCGATGTGCACGATGCTGCCGCGGGCCAGGCTTTGCTGCGTGTCGTTGCCGGCCTCGGGTTCGATGCCGACGACGGTGATGCCCGGGTTCAGGTGCTTGGCGGCGACGGCGCAGCCCGAGACCAGGCCACCGCCGCCGACACACGCCAGCAGCAGGTCCAGCGGCCCGCCGGCCGCCGTGTCTTCGATCAGCTCCAGCGCCGCCGTGCCCTGGCCGGCCATCACGTGGGCGTGGTCGTAGGGCGGAATCAGCGTCATGCCGCGTTCGCCGGCGATGCGTTTGCCGATGGCCTCGCGGTCTTCGCTGTAGCGGTCGAAAAGCACCACTTCGCTGCCGGGCTGGCCCTCCTGGTAGCCGCGGGTCGCGGCCAGCTTGGCGGCCGGCGAGTCCTGCGGCATCACGATGACCGAGGGCATGCCGAGCAGCCGCGCCGACAGCGCGATGGCCTGTGCATGGTTGCCCGAACTGAAGGCGATGACGCCGGCACGGCGCTGCTCGGGCGTGAACTGCGACAAGGCGTTGTAGGCGCCACGGAACTTGAACGCGCCCATGCGCTGGAAGTTCTCGCACTTGAAGAACAGCTGCGCGCCTGTGGCCTGGTCGGCCGTGCGCGAGGTGCGTGCCGGCGTGCGGTGGGCCACACCTCGCAGGCGCTCGGCGGCGGCCTGGATGTCGGCAAAGGAGATGGCGAGATCGCTCATGGATGGTCAGGGCCCTGGAAACCGCCGCGGCGGAAGGTCAGCACCAGCGTGTCGCGGTGCGCGGGGGCAGCCGCGTCCTGCGGCTGGATCGGCGTGCTTTCGTGCACCACGCGGGCATCGTCGAGCAGCAGCACGCTCCAGGGCTCGGCCAGCGTGAAACGCTGGCCCTGCGGGCCCCGGGCATCGAAGACCCGGGTTTCGCCGCCCTTCACGTTGTGGCGCACCACCAGCACGACGGCGACGAGGTCGACACCGTCGCGGTGCGCACCTTCGGGTGTGGGGCGGCCGATGCCGTCGGTGCAATCGATGCGGAACGGGTGGGCTTCGACGTACCAGGGCTGCGGCCCGTACAGCCGGCTGGCGCTGCGCGCCAGGCCGCAGAGCAGCGCGTTCC
>JBASTF010000838.1:0-2137 GCA_049274755.1 Rubrivivax sp.
CCCCAGACCCCCAGGCTCATGTTGCGCAAGGTCATCAAGCGCGCCATCAGGCGGCCGGCGGCGATGTCGCCCACGGCCGCCGGGCCGGCCAGCACGAGCTGCAGGCAGCGTTCGACCAGCGGCATCGTGCTGAGGAAGCGCTCGGGGCCGCTGCGCTCGTAGGCCAGCTCGCTGCTCACCTGCTTCCAGCCGTCGCCGGCATTGCCCACCAGACGATCGGCCGGCACCTGCACGTTGTCGAAGATCACCTCGTTGAAGTGGTGGCTGCCGTCGAGCATGCGGATCGGGCGGATCGTCACGCCCGGCGCCTTGAGGTCGACGATGAGCTGGCTCAGGCCGGCATGGCGCGCCTTGGGGTCGGCCGGCGCGGTGCGGCACAGCACGATGGCGTAGTGGCAGAGGTGGGCGCCGCTGGTCCACACCTTGCGGCCGTTGAGCACCCAGGTGGCGTCGGCCAGCTCGGCGCGGCTGCGCACCGAAGCCAGGTCGGAGCCGACATCCGGCTCGCTCATGCCGATCGCGAAATAGGTGGTGCCGGCTGCGATGCGCGGCAGGAACTCCTGGCGCTGCGCCTCGTTGCCGAAGCGCATCAGCAGCGGGGCGCTCTGGCGCGCGGCGATCCAGTGCGCGCCGACCGGCGCGCCGGCAGCAAGCAGTTCCTCATTGATCGTGAGCGTGTCGAAGGCACTGCCGCCGCGCCCGCCGTACCGGGTGGGCCAGTGGTAACCGATCCAGCCGCGTTCACCCAGCCGGCGGCTGAAGTCCGAAGCAAGACTCTCGGTCCACGCGTTGCAGCGCGGCGTGATGCGCCCGCCGGCGATTTCGTCGGCGACGAAGGCGCGCACTTCACTGCGCAGGCCGGCGGTGCTGGCGCCAACGCGAGGAAGCTCGAAATCGGGTCGGAGGAACAGCATGCGGCAGTGGGGTGAGACAGGACCGGAGCCCGGACGCTGGGTTCACGATCAGGCCCGGCGGGCTGGTGCATGATGCACTGAAGAGAGTATCCTGCCAATTGTTAGTTTGATCGCTCCGGCGTAACCCGAATCAAGGCACCACCATGTCCAACCGCTCGCTCGATGACCTCAACCCCGGCGACGTTTTCAGGAGTTACGGCCGCACCGTGACCGAGACCGACATCGTCAACTTCACCTGCCTGGCTGGCCTGAAACTGCCGATCTTCATCAACGAGGAGTTCGCCAGGAAGCACACCGACTTCGGCGGCCGCATCTGCCCCGGCCTGCTGACGGCCAGCATCGCCGCCGGGATGATGGAGGAGATCCTCGGCCCGGCCACGATCGCCGCGCTCGAGCTAACCGACTTCAAGTTCACGGTCCCGGTGCGCCCCGGCGACACGCTGCGCGCCGAGATCACGGTCGAGGACAAGAAGAACCTCTCGGACGGCAAGCGCGGCGTGATGAGCGGCCGGGTGCGCGTGTTCAACCAGCGCGCCGAGCAGGTGTTCGAGTTCAGCGAGAAGCTGATGATGCGCCGCGGCCGCGTCGACGACCTGGTCTGACGGGTCAGGGCCGGGCGCTGGGCACGATCAGCGCATCCAGCGCCAGCGCACCCTGGCCATGCGGCAGCACGACGAAGGGGTTGATGTCGATGCTCTCGAAGGTGGCCTCGTGCCGCGCGGCGTAGACCGACAGCGCGGCGATGGCCTCGGCCAGCGCCTGTTCGTCGGACGGCGGCTGGCCGCGCAGGCCCGTCAGCAGGATGCGGCCCCGGACCTCGTCGATCATCGCGCGGGCCTCCTCCACGCCGAAGGGCGCAACGCGGAAGGCGACGTCCTTGAAGGCCTCGACGAAGACCCCTCCCAGTCCGAACATGACCACCGCGCCGAACACCGGGTCGCGGACCACGCCGAGGATGGTCTCGACGCCCAGGCCCGCCATCTGCGCGACGACGATGCCGTCGATCCGAGCCTGCGGGGCGTGCTGCCGGGCGCGCTGCAGCAGCGGGCCGAAAGCCTTGCGCAGCTGCGCCTCGTCTTGCACGCCGACGATCACGCCGCCGATCTCGCTCTTGTGCGCGATGTCGGCCGAGGCGATCTTCAGCACCACCGGATAGCCGATCTCCGCAGCGCAGCGCGCGGCGGCGTCCGCGGTCGCGGCGACGAGCTCGCGCACCACCGGGA
>JBASTF010000839.1:0-7720 GCA_049274755.1 Rubrivivax sp.
GCCTGTTGTCAGTGGGGCCCGACGGAGCCCGGCCGAAGCCGGGCGGCGGGCTGCGGCCGGCGCGTGGCCAGCCGCGGTGGGGCGCAAGGCCTCAGATCTTGCCGACCAGGTCCAGCGACGGCGCCAGGGTCTTGGCACCTTCGTTCCACTTGGCCGGGCACACCTGGCCGGGGTTGGCGGCGGTGTACTGGGCAGCCTTCAGCTTGCGAACCGTCTCGGCGACGTCGCGCGCGATTTCGTTCGAGTGCACTTCGGCGGTCTTGATGATGCCTTCGGGGTTGATGACGAAGGTGCCACGCAGCGCCAGGCCTTCTTCGGCGATGTGCACGCCGAAGGCATTGGTCAGCGTGTGCGTGGGGTCACCCACCAACGGGAACTTGGCCTTGCCGACGGCCGGGCTGGTTTCGTGCCAGACCTTGTGCGAGAAATGCGTGTCGGTGGTGACGATGTAGACCTCGGCGCCGGCCTTCTGGAAGGCAGCGTAGTTCTCGGCGGCGTCTTCGATCTCGGTCGGGCAGTTGAAGGTGAAGGCCGCGGGCATGAAGATCAGCACCGACCACTTGCCCTTCAGGCTGGCATCGCTGACTTCGATGAATTCACCCTTGCCGGTGCGGTTCACGAAGGCGGTGGTCTTGAACGGCTGGACGGGCGTGTTGATCAGGGACATGCAGGGCTCCATGGTTGGGAAGTAAGGGAAAACCAGATCACGGAACGCATTCTCGCTGCGTTGCAGCATGCGTTTGATTGATTGACAGAATGGCTGTCATTTGATCAGGCTATCGCATCGCCCACGTCGGAGCGTGCCCGCAGCGCCGGGTAGCCGGCGCGGGCAGAGGCCCCGCGGCGAATCAGGCGGGAATCAGGTGCTCTTGGAGACCGTGATGGTCGGGAACTTGGCCGAGAAGTCCTTGGCCTTCTGGGCGATCTTCACCGCCACCGTGCGCGCCACGGTTTTGTACAGGCCGGCCACCTCGCCGTCGGGATCGGCGACGACGGTTGGGCGGCCGCTGTCGGCCTGCTCGCGGATGGCCATGGCCAGCGGCAGGGCACCGAGGTAGTCCACGTTGTACTCGGCCGCCATCTTCTTGCCACCGTCGGCACCGAAGATGTGTTCGGCATGGCCGCAGTTCGAGCACAGGTGCACGGCCATGTTCTCGACGATGCCGAGGATGGGCACACCCACCTTCTCGAACATCTTCAGGCCCTTCTTCGCGTCGAGCAGGGCGATGTCCTGCGGCGTCGTGACGATGATCGCGCCAGTGAGCGGCACACGCTGGCTCAGCGTCAGCGCGATGTCGCCGGTGCCAGGCGGCATGTCGATGACGAGGTAATCCAGGTCGCCCCAGTTGGTCTGGCGCAGCAGTTGTTCCAGCGCCTGTGTGGCCATCGGCCCGCGCCAGATCATCGCCTGGTCGGCATCGACGAGGAAGCCGATGGACATGACCTGCACGCCGTGGTTTTCCAGCGGATCCATGGTCTGGCCGTCGGCACTTTCGGGCCGGCCCGAGAGGCCCATCATCATCGGCTGGCTGGGGCCGTAGATGTCGGCGTCGAGAATGCCGACGCTGGCCCCTTCGGCCGCCAGCGCCAGCGCCAGGTTGACGCTGGTCGTGCTCTTGCCGACCCCACCCTTGCCCGAAGCCACGGCAATGATGTTCTTCACCCGCGGCAGCAACTGCACACCGCGCTGCACGGCATGCGAGACGATCTTCGTCGACAGGTTGACGCTGACGTTCTGCACGCCCGCCACCCCGCGCGCCGCGGCGATCAGCGCCTTGCGCAGCGCCGGATGCTGGCTGTTCCCGGGGTAACCGAGCTCGACGTCGAAAGCGACATCGCCGCCGTCGATGCGCAGGTTGCGCAGCTGGCGCGAGGCCACGAAATCGCGGCCGGTGTTGGGGTCGATGACGGTCTTCAGCGCTTCGAGCAGCGCTTGTTCGGTGGCGGCGGCGTTGGACATGGCGACAGGCAACAGCGGGGGCTGCAGTCTATTCGACGCGCCGCACCCGTGCTGCCGAACGCCGGCCTTCCACCTCGAACAGGAAACTACCCATTGCAGCGCGCGAGATCTTCACCTTGGCGTCGCGCTGGTTGACGACGGCGCGGCTGTCGTCGATGACCTGCCAGACCTGGCCGTTGTCCAGCCGGATCCGGGTTCCGCGCTCCCAGCCTTCGAAGACGCCGCTGATGCGGCTTTCCAGCACCTCGGGCGCGGCCTGCAGTGCACGCAACTCGAAGCCGAAGCTGTTGGCGCCGGGAGCGGCAGACGGTGGGGCAACGGGTGCGGCGGCCACCGGCGCAGCGGTTGCCGGGATGCTGGCGGCCGGGGCCGGCGTCAGCGTGTCGTAGCAGGCCAGGCGCGCTGCGTTGTCGGCAATGGCCCGACAGCGCAGCAGGGCTGCGTCGTCGACGGCAGCCTGGGCACCGAGGGCCAGGCAGAAAAAAGCCGCCCCCCAGGGAGCGGCTGTTGTCGTGATGCGCGGGGTTTTCATCCGCGCGCATCATGCCATGGCGGACGGCTTATTCGTCCACGTCCAGGTAGCCGTAACCGCCGTGGCCGCCGAGTGCGCAGTCGGCCACTTCGACACGCAGTTCGATGGTGTCGCCGGCGTACTGCGCCACCGACAGTTCCACCAGCTGCCAGGGAATCGACTTCCAGCTGCCCGACTGGTAGGACAGCCAGCCCGAGTAGGTGGGGTCGTTCGAGAAGAAGCGCTTTTTGTACAGCTCGATGTTCTTCGTCTTGTTGACGACGACGATGTCGATGTACGGCTGGTCTTCCGGGCTGTGCTGCGGGTCTTCCAGCACGGCCGACCAGTAGAAACGCAGCACCGGGTTCTGGCCGGAAGGCACAACGGCCGCCTGCGTGACCGAGCTGATGTGCTCGCTGCCGTCGTCGCTGTTGATGCGGAAGGCCTTGGTGCCGAACAGCGGGACCTGCAGGTCGGTGGCGATCAGGTCGAAGCCCGGCGTGGCGATCATCGCGCTCTTGTCGGAAGGGATGGTCTGGCCCGGCGCCTGGCCCCACAGGTGGCGCTCGGAAGCCCAGCCCGTCAGGTCGCCGGTTTCGAAGCCCATGTTCTGGAAGAAGAACTGGTTCGCCACCCGGATGCGGAACTGCTTGAAGGCGTGGAAACCGCCAGCCCAGGCGGCGCCGCTGCCCCAGCCGGCGTAGGCCTTTTCGGTCTCGGAGATCAGCACCATCACGTCGGTGCCGGCCACCGTCGGCAGCTTGCCCAGCGGGATCGAGAAGGCGCCGCTGCTGTTGTCGACGAGGAAGGCATTGGCCATGCGCACGCCGTTCAGGTAGACGTGGGCGTAGCGCTGCGCCGTTGCGCTGGCGCTGGACGGGCGCGGCACGCTGCCGGTCAGCGTGACGACGTCGTCGGTCGGGATCTGGTAGGTGCCGCTGTTGGCGCTGGTTTCGGTCGGCGCCGAGATCGTGATCTTCGGGTACAGGCTGGCCGGGAAACCAGCCTCGGCCGCCGTGTACAGGCTGTTCAGCGTCTTCGACGAGTAGGCGCTGTTGAACGCGGCAAAGGCGAAGACGTCGTAGTCCTTGTTCTTGGAATCGACGCCGAAGCCGTTGACCGGGTCCCAGGGCAGCGTGACGATCTCGCCGGGGAAGCGGGTGTCGTAGTACTGGAAGCGCTTGCTCGCGCCGTCGTAGCCGAACACCGCCACGGCCTGGCCGTCGCTCCACTTGCCGCCGGTGCCTTGTTTGCCCATCACCAGCAGTTGCGCCTGCTTGGTCAGCATCAGTTGCTGGATCAGCGACAGCGCGACGCCGTTTTCGGCCACCACGTTGGTGGCGCCTTGTGCCGCGGCATTGTCCAGCGCCAGGATGTGGGCCTTCTGGTCGCCGGCCTGGTAGGCGCGCAGGATCAGCTCACGCGCGACCTGGTCGTCTTCCTCCAGCACCGGGTTGCCTTCCTTGTACAGCGTGCGCAGACCGGCGCCCTTGGCCTGCTTCTTCGCGAAGTGGTACCAGGAGGCGTAGGCGGCCATGCCGAAGGAGTTGCCGCCCGGCACCTCGTAGCTGCCGAAGTTGTGCACGAAGAAGCTGTCGACGGCGGGGTCGAAGTTGACGCTGGTGGTCAGCTGGCTGGGGTCGAGGTTGGTGCCGTTGCCGCCGACCTTGATCCAGATCACGGCGTACTTCGAGGCGTGTGCCGTCGTGAACACCAGGGTGCCGGCCGCGCGGTTGATGGACTTCAGCGCGATCGGGCTGTAGGCGCCGGTGTCTTCGTCGAGGTAGGCGACGATGGGCGTCACGCTGGCAGGCAGCTTGGTCGTGTCGAAAGGCACGGTCACGTCGACCGGCTTGCCGAAGTCGGCACTGTTCGTGCGCTGGATGACGATGGTCTTGCTGATCTGCTCGAAGCCAGCGGTGCTGACGTCGCTGTTGACGGCCAGCGGCAGCGCGTCTTCGGAGCTGATCGTGATGTTGTCGGCCGAGGTCACGGCGTCGGCAGGCACCTCGACCTTGGCGCCGGCGATCGCGCTGCCGGCCGGTGCGGTGACGGTGAAGGCACCAACGGTGCCACCGCTGGCCGTGTCCGAGGTGCTGGGCTCCACCTTGTCGGTGTCATCCCAGCAGCCGGACAGCAGCCCGGCCGCCGCCAGCAGCGCTGCCAGCGTCAGCGCCCTGGGCAGCGCTGCGAATTTGATCAATCGGGTCACGTCAACCTCCTGGGTGCTGTGTGCGTGTTGCTGCCTTGTGCAGAAGCCTTCGAATTGGGCTCCGTTTTGCAGCTTATTGAAACACCCAGGAGGGGGCCAGCCCCGTCCCACGATCATGGGGGGCGGGGCAGACCTAAAATCCAGTGTTTTGTTGACAGGCCTCCCGCCCCGTCATGACCCGCAAGCTCTTCGTCACCACCGCGCTGCCCTACGCCAACGGGCCCTTCCACATCGGCCATGTGATGGAATACATCCAGGCCGACACCTGGGTGCGGTTTCAGCGAATGCTCGGCAACGAGGTGCATTTCGTCTGCGCCGACGACGCGCACGGCGCGCCCATCATGATCGCCGCCGAGAAGGCCGGGCAGACACCGCAGCAGTTTGTCGCCGGCATCGCCGTCAGCCGCAAGCCCTACCTCGACGGCTTCCACATCGGCTTCGACCACTGGCATTCGACCGATGCGCCGGAGAACCACAGGCTGGCGCAGCAGATCTACCTGGCGCTGCGCAAGAACGAACTGATCGAGGTGCGCACGATCGAGCAGTTCTTCGACCCCGAGAAGGGCATGTTCCTGCCCGACCGCTTCATCAAGGGCGAGTGCCCGAAGTGCGGCGCCAAGGACCAGTACGGCGACAACTGCGAGGTCTGCGGCGCCGTCTACGCCCCCACCGACCTGAAGGCCCCCTACTCGGCGCTGTCGGGTGCAACGCCGGTTCTGAAAACCAGCGAGCACTTCTTCTTCAGGCTGTCAGACCCGCGCTGCGTCGAGTTCCTCGAAGCCTGGACGCAGGACGGCCGCCTGCAGCCCGAGGTGGCCAACAAGGTCAAGGAATGGTTCTCGCGCGGCGACGATGGCGCCGTGAGCCTGGGCGACTGGGACATCAGCCGTGACGCACCCTACTTCGGCATCGAGATCCCCGACGCACCGGGCAAGTACTTCTACGTCTGGCTGGACGCGCCCGTGGGCTACCTGGCGTCGCTGCAGGCGCGCTTCACGGCCCTGGGCCTGGACATGGACAGCTACCTGGCCGACCCCGGCGTCGAGCAGGTGCACTTCATCGGCAAGGACATCGTCACCTTCCACACGCTGTTCTGGCCGGCAATGCTGAAGTTCAGCGGCCGCAAGGTGCCCGACCACATCTATGTGCACGGCCATCTCACCGTCAGCGGCGAGAAGATGAGCAAGAGCCGCGGCACCGGCATCAGCCCGCTGCGCTATCTGGAACTCGGCATGAATGCCGAGTGGCTGCGCTACTACATCGCGGCCAAGCTCAACGCCCGTGTCGAAGACCTGGACTTCAACCCCGAGGACTTCGTCGCCCGCGTCAACAGCGACCTGGTCGGCAAGTACATCAACATCGCCAGCCGCGCCGCCGGCTTCTTGACGAAGCGCTTCAGCGGCCGGCTCTCGGCCGATGTCGGCGTCGAAGGCCGGGCGCTGCTGGACGGCCTGCGGGCCCATGCGCCGGCGCTGCGCGATCTCTACGAAACCCGCGAGTTCGGCAAGGCGATGCGCGAGGTGATGCTGCTGGCCGACCGCGTCAACGAATTCGTCGACCAGCACAAGCCCTGGGAACTGGCCAAGCAGGCCGGCATGGACGCCGCGCTGCACGACACCTGCACCGTCTGCATCGAGGCCTTCCGCCTGCTGACGCTGTACCTGAAACCGGTGCTGCCGGCGCTGGCGGCCCAGGTCGAGGCCTTCCTGAAGATCGAGCCGCTGCAATGGGCCGACGCCGCACGGGCGCTGGGCCACCACCAGATCGGCGAGTACAAGCACCTGATGCAGCGTGTGGACCCCAAGCAGCTCGAAGCGCTGTTCGAGCCGCCGGCCGCAGCGGCGGCGCCGCTGCCGGGCGGAGAGGCCGTGGCCGCCGAGATCGGCGTCGACGACTTCTTCAAGGTCGACCTGCGCATCGCGAAGATCGTCAACGCCGAGGCGGTGGACGGCAGCACCAAGCTGCTGCGGCTGACGCTGGACGTCGGCGAAGGCCGCGACCCGGAAGGTCGCCCAAGGCTTCGCAACGTCTTCAGCGGCATCGCCGCCAACTACAAGCCCGAGCAGTTGGTCGGCAAGCTGACGGTGATGGTGGCCAACCTGGCGCCGCGCAAGATGAAGTTCGGCATCAGCGAAGGCATGGTGCTGGCGGCCAGCCATGCCGACGAAAAGGCCACGCCGGGTGTCTACGTGCTCGAACCCTTCCCGGGCGCACAACCCGGCATGCGTGTGCGCTAGCCGCGCCGCACCATCCGTCATGACGAACCGCGGCGCCTGCCTCTTCCGCCTGGCGCCGCGGCGTGCCTCGCGGCGGCGCTGTTTCATCGCCCTGCGTTACCACTGCGGCCCTCCGGCGGCGAGCGTGTCCATCGCTTGCCCGCCACCTGTCCGGAGGACCCATGCCGCCGCTGCCCCTGCATCGTTTCCACCCGCGCCTGCTTGACGCGCTGCGTGGCTACGACCGCCCACGCTTTTTCGCCGACCTCGGCGCCGGCATCACCGTCGGCATCGTCGCCCTGCCGCTGGCCATGGCCTTTGCCATCGCGTCCGGCGTCAAACCCGAGGCCGGCCTCGTCACCGCCATCGTCGCCGGCCTGCTGATCTCGCTGCTCGGTGGTTCGCAGGTGCAGATCGGCGGCCCGGCCGGCGCCTTCATCGTCGTCGTCTACGGCATCGTCGAACGCTACGGCCTGGCCAACCTGCTGATCGCCACCTCGCTGGCCGGCGTGCTGCTGTTCCTGATGGGCTTGTTCAAGCTCGGCGCACTGGTGCGCTATGTGCCGGTGCCCATCGTCATCGGCTTCACCAACGGCATCGCGGTGCTGATCGGGCTGTCGCAGCTGAAGGACTTCTTCGGCCTCGTCACGCCCAAGCTGCCGGCCGACTTCTTCTCGCAGATCGGCATGCTCGCCGCCCATGCCGGCACGCTGAACCCGGCCGCCCTGGCGCTGGGCACCGGCAGCCTGGCCATCGTCGTGCTGTGGCCGAAAAGTGATGCCATGCCGACGGCGCCGCTGGGCCTGCTGGCGCGGCTGCGC
>JBASTF010000840.1:0-1508 GCA_049274755.1 Rubrivivax sp.
GGCCGTTGCCGCTTCCTCGGTGCTGGCGTCGATGCGCGCCACGATGGCCGCCGCAGTGGCGGCCAGCGCGCGGAAACTCTTGTCCGCGCCCTGCAGCGCGGCGACGCCGGTGTTCGGGTCCACCGACGAGAGGTCGATGGCCTCGTCGGCCTGCTTCAGGTAGGTGTCGATCTGCGGCGCGGCGCGGGCCACTGCCTCGCGCAGCGCGGTGTCGCCCTCGTCGCCATCGGCCACCGCGGCAAAGGTGCGTTTCGCCCCTTCGAGCTGGGTCTTCAGACCGGCGCGGAAGGTCTTCAGCGCCGCTTCGTCGGTGCTGGCGATCAGCGCCACCGTGCGGTAGACGCTGGCATGCACCTGGCCCAGCTGCTCCTGCACGCTGGCCACGGTCTTGAAGTCGCCCAGCCTGTCCTGGAAGGCCTGGCGGCTGGCGTCGACCTCGCCGACCAGCAGCCAGCTGTTCAGCTGGCCGGTGGCCAGCACCAGAAGCGCCGTGGCCAGCGGTGCCGCCAGCAGCTTGGGTCCGAGCTTCATCGCTGTCTCCTTGGTACTTCCGGAGCGACCGCCCGGCCTTCTTCGAACTACTTGTAGACGCCGCCGCAGACCACGGTGTCGTCGAGCTTCTCGCAGTACATGCGCTTGGGTTCGATCTTCTTCGTCGTCGGGTTCGTGAACTTGTAGTCCTGCCAGAACGTGCCCTTGGACTGCGCCAGGTCGACACGCTCCTTGACGAAGGGCTTGCCGTCGATGTCCTTGAGCTCGATCAGGTTCTTGCCGATCATCTTCTCGTTGGCGCCATGGGCACGCACAACACCGTCCAGGCCGTAGACCACGAGGTAGAGGTCGCGGTCGACGAAGCTGCCGGCCTTGTTGCTGATCTCGGCATAGGCCTTGTCCTTGCCGCTGGACTTGATGAAGGCCACACCCTTCTTGACCATCGCGGTCGCTTCGGCGGGGGTGGCGTTGTTGGCCTGGGCGGCCAGCGCGACGGTGGCCAGCAGGGCCACGCCGAGCGCGCGCAGGGGGCGGAATGTCTTCATGGGGCGGGCTCCTTGTCGGGCGTTGCGGGTTTCGGGGCGGCAAGCGCCCTGCATCTGATATCGGCGCTCGGACCCGAGTGCTTGAGCCAGGGTCACGCCGACTGAGCCAGCCGGAACAGGCCCACGGCCTGCGTCAGCCGTGCCGCCTGTTCACGCAGCGACTCGGCAGCCGCGGCGCTCTGCTCCACCAGCGCGGCGTTCTGCTGCGTCATCTGGTCGAGCTCGGCCACGGCGTGGTTGACCTGGCCCAGACCCCGGCTTTGTTCGCCCGAGCTGTGCGTGATCTCGGCGACGATCTGCGACAGCCGCTGCACGCTGGCGACGATCTCGCCCATCGTGCTGCCGGCGTCGGCCACCAGGCGCGAACCCGATTCCACCTTGTCGACGCTGGCGCCGACCAGGCTCTTGATCTCGCGTGCCGCCGCTGCCGCACGCTGGGCCAGGCTGCGCACCTCGCCGGCCACCACGGCA
>JBASTF010000841.1:0-2695 GCA_049274755.1 Rubrivivax sp.
TTTCCGTGTTCTGCGAGATCGACGCCGTCATCTGCTCCATCGACGCGCTGGTCTCTTCCACACCCGCGGCCTGTTCGCTCGACGCCTGGCTCAGCGACTGCGCCGTCGCACTCACCTCTTCCGACGCACCCGCCAGCGACTCCGCGCCGCTGTTCACCTCGGCCACCACCTCGCTCAGCTTGGCAACCATGTTCTGCATGGCCAGCAGCAGCTGGCCGGTTTCGTCGCGGCTGTCGACCTCGATCTTCATGCCCAGGTCGCCTTCGGACAGCCGGTTCGCGGCGTCCACGGCACGGGCCAGCGGGCGGGTGACGCTGCGGCTGATGACAAAGCCCAGCAGCACACCGAGCAGCACACCGCCGCCGATGAGGGCCAGCATCATCGCGCGGCTGCTGCGGTACAGGGCCTCGGTGTCTTCCGATGCCTGCTTGGCGCGCGCTTCCTTCTGCTGGATCAGTTCGTCGAACATCTTGTCCAGCTTGTCGGCCTTCTCGCGCACCGAGCCCATCGCCGTGGCCAGGGCCTCGTCGCGCTCGGCCAGCTTCTTGGCGCCAGCCAGTGCCAGCGCACGCTCCATCTCGCGTTCGTACTCGGCGACCGAGCCGTTGAACTCGGTGAAGATCTGCTTGGCACGGTCGCTGACGAACAGCGGGCGCGCCTTCTCCACGTAGTCCTTCATCGCCGCACTGCTCTTGGCGATGGACGCCAGGTGGCGTTCACGCTCGGCCTGGGTCTGCGCCAGCAGGAAGTTCGAACGCGCGCGGCCGATGTAGACGAGGTTGATGTTGGCTTCCTTGATGTAGGACAGCCCCATCAGCTCGTTGTTGTACATCGCCTCGGCCTTGTCGTTCATCTGGCTCGCGTTCTGGATGCCGATGAAGCCGACGACGGCACTGATGCCGGCGACGAGCACGAAGCCGGCAATGAGCCGGACACCGATCTTCAGGTTCTTGAACATGTGTTTCCTTCCGGAACTCAGGCCGCCACCGCAGCACGCGGTGCCTCGGCGCCAGGAACATT
This sequence comes from Rubrivivax sp., assembly GCA_049274755.1. Taxonomy (GTDB): domain Bacteria; phylum Pseudomonadota; class Gammaproteobacteria; order Burkholderiales; family Burkholderiaceae_C; genus Rubrivivax. Next base: position 1,021 of record JBASTF010000841.1, read on the forward strand.
GGCCGCGTGCTGCAGCAGCACGGGCACGTCGAGAATCAGGGCGACATCGCCACTGCCCAGGATGCTGGAACCGCTGATGCCCTTGACCTGGTTGAACACCTTGGACAGCGGCTTGATGACGGTCTGCGCCTCGCCCATCAGCATGTCGACGACGAGGCCGAACTTCTGGCCCGCGTGTTTGACGACGACGATGTTCTGGCGCGCGGCCGGCGTGCCCGGCACGTCGAACAGCGCACGCAGCCGGATGAAGGGCAGCACCTGGCCACGCAGGTCGGTGTAGTCCTGGCCCGGCAGCGCCGAGTACTCGATGCACTCGTCCACCATGTCCAGCGGCACGACAAACACCGACTTGCCGACACCGACCTGGAAGCCGTTGATGATGGCCAGCGTCAGCGGCAGCCGCACCGTCACCGTGGTGCCGTGGCCGGGTTCGCTGGCGATGGCGACGCTGCCGCGCAGTGCCGTGATGTTGCGCTTGACCACGTCCATGCCGACACCGCGGCCGGACAGGTTGGTCACCTGGTCGGCGGTAGAGAAGCCGGGTTCGAAGATCAGCGCATAGGTCTCGGCGTCGCTCAGCACCTTGCCGGCTTCGACGAGGCCCCGCTCCACGGCCTTGGCCAGGATCTTCTCGCGGTTCAGGCCGCCGCCGTCGTCGCTGACTTCGATGACGATGCTGCCGGAGTCGTGGAAGGCGTTCAGCGCCACCGTGCCCTGCGCCGGCTTGCCGCGTGCGGCACGCAGCTCGGGTGCGTCGATGCCATGGTCCATGGCATTGCGCACCAGGTGCATCAGCGGGTCGCCGATCTTCTCGACGACGGTTTTGTCGAGCTCGGTGTCCTCGCCGCTGACACGCAGCTCGATGTCCTTGCCGAGTTCACGCGCCACGTCGTGCACCACACGCTTGAAGCGGCTGAAGGTGCCGCCGATCTTCACCATGCGCAGCTGCAGCGCGCTGTCACGCACCTCTTCCACCAGGCCGGCCAGCGTGGAGTTGGCTTCCTGCAGCTCGACGTTGCTGACGCGGCGGGCGATCAGGTTGGCGCCGGCGGCGGCGATGATGAGTTCGCCGACCAGGTTGATCAGGCGGTCCAGCTTGTCGGCATCGACACGCACCGACTGGCCTTCGCCGGCCTTGCTGTCCTTCACCTGCTTCTGTTTGGCCAGCGCGGCTTCCACCACCTGGGGCGCGACAGCGCCCTGGCCGGCGAGGATGCTGCCCAGCTGCGGCTGCGGCGCCGAGGCCGACTTCTGGGCCTGCAGCGCCGCGTCGAGCTCGTGCGAGGTGACGCTGCCGCAGCGCACCAGGATGTCGCCCAGACGCGGCGGCTGCTCGGGCAGCTGGTCGATCAGCGCCAGGTACTCGGCCACGCGGCTGTGCGGCGGCACGATGCGCAGCTGGCAGTCGTCGATGACGAACTCGAAGACGTTTTCGATCGTCGCCTTGTCGGCCGTGGTCTTGAATGCGATCTCGAAACCCAGGCAGCAGGCCTCGGGGTCCAGCGCGTCCAGCGTCGGCACGGCGTCGGGCAGCGTGACGATGCGCTCGATGGTGCCCAGCGTCGCCAGGTAGCGGATGAAGGACAGCGGGTCCATGCCGTTGCGCAGCACGTCGGCGCCGAATCGCAGCGAGATGTGCCAGTGCTCGGGCCCGCCCGCCGGCGCTGCCGCAGAC
>JBASTF010000842.1:0-19530 GCA_049274755.1 Rubrivivax sp.
CGCCAACGCCGGTGAAGCTGCTGAGCATCGACCTCGAGACCGCCCGCATCGCGGCCGACCTGCCGGCCGGCGCGCGCGTGGTCGCCGTCGGCACCCACCTGCTCGAGCCCGGCATGGCGGTGCGGGAACAAGCCCGATGAGTTTCCCCAACCTGTCGGCGCTCGCCGTGCGCGAGCGTGGTCTGACGCTGTTCTTCCTGCTGCTGTCGGTGCTCGCCGGTGTCTGGGCCTTTGTCTCGCTGGGCCGCGCCGAGGATCCGGCCTTCACGGTGCGCGTGATGGTGGTCTCCGCGGTCTGGCCTGGCGCCACGACCGAGCAGATGCAGCGCCAGGTGGTCGATCGGCTGGAGAAACGCATCCAGGAGGTCGAGTTCCTGTACAAGGTGGAGACCACCATCCGCCCCGGTCGGGCCGATCTGCAGGTCGAGTTCCACGACTTCACGCCGCAGCAGCGGATTCCCGAGTTGCAGTATCAGGTGCGCAAGCGCATGCAGGACGAGGCGGCGCGCCTGCCGCAAGGTGTGATCGGCCCGCTGGTGAACGACGACTTTGCCGATGTCTACTTCACCGTGCTCGCACTCACCGCGCCGGGCCTGCCGATGCGCGACCTGGCGCGAGAGGCCGACGCGGTGCGCGACCGGCTGCAGCGTGTGCCGGGGGTGCACAAGGCCCTGGTGCTGGGCGAACGCAGCGAGCGCGTCTTCCTGGACTTCGACAATTCGCGCCTGGCCAACCTGGGCATCGCGCCGCAGGTGATCCTGGACGCCGTCGACGCCCACAACCGGCTGCAGCCCGCCGGGCTGGTCGAAACCCGCGGCCCGCGCCTGCATGTGCGCGTCGATGCCGATCTGGCCGACCTGGACGCCTTGCGCGCGGTGCCGGTGCGCATCGGCCAGCGCCTGCTGCGCCTGGACGAGCTGGCCACCGTGCGCCGCGGCTACGAAGACCCGCCCAGCTACCTGGTGCGCTCGCGCGGGCAGGACGCGGTGCTGGTCGGCGTGGTCATGGCCAAGGGCGAGAACGGCCTCCTGCTCGGCCAGCGGCTGGACACCGCCCTGGCTGCCGAACGTGCCAGGCTGCCGCTGGGCATGGCGCTGACCCAGCTCACCAACCAGGCGCAGGCAATCAAGCAGGCGGTCGATCTTTTCCAGGTGAAGTTCCTGGTCGCCGTGGCGGTGGTGATGGGGGTGAGTTTTCTGGCCATCGGCTGGCGCGCCGGTCTGGTGGTGGGGCTGGCAGTGCCGATCACGCTGGGCCTGACCTTCGCGCTGATGAAGCTGGCCGGCATCAACCTCGACCGCATCACCCTGGGCGCGCTGATCATTGCGCTGGGCTTGCTGGTGGACGACGCCATCATCGCCATCGAGATGATGCTGGTGAAGATCGAAGAAGGCTGGGAGCGCACCCGCGCCGCCGGCCATGCCTGGAACGTGACCGCCGCGCCGATGCTGTTCGGCACGCTGGTCACGGTGGCGGGCTTCGTGCCCATCGGCTTCGCGCGCTCGGGCGTGGGTGAGTACGCCGGCAACATCTTCTGGGTGCTGGCGTTTGCGTTGCTGGTGTCCTGGCTGGTCGCCGTGGTGTTCACGCCCTACCTCGGCGTGAAACTGCTGCCCGCAGTGCACAAGCCACTGTCGCACGACCATGGCGACTCGATCTACCAGACGCCGGCCTATCGGCGCCTGCGCGCGATCATCACCTGGTGCGTCGTGCGTCGCAAGACGGTGCTGGCCGGCACGGTCGTCCTGCTGGTGGCGGCCATCGCCGCCATGGCCGGACCGGTGCAGAAGCAGTTCTTTCCCGGCTCGGACCGCCCGGAGGCGTTGATCAGCATCTCGTTGCCGCCGGGCAGCGCCATCGCAGCGACCGACGCCACGGTACGCAAGGTCGAAAAGGCGTTGGCCGCGATGCCGGATGTGAAGACGGTGTCTGCCTACGTGGGCGCTGGCGCGCCGCGCTTCTTCATCTCAGCCAACCCTGAGCAGCCCGACCCGGCGTTCGGCAAGATCGTCGTCGTCACCACCGACGACAAGGCGCGCGACCGCGTCATCGCCGACATGCGACGGCAGATCGATGGCGGCGCATTCCCCGAGACCCGGGTGCGCGTGTACCCCTTGCTGTACGGGCCGCCGGTGATCTGGCCGGTGACCTTTCGCGTGCTCGGCCCCGACCCGCTGGTGTTGCGCGGCATCGCCCACCGCGTGCGCGAAACCGTGGCGGCGCATCCCAACACCGCTGGCGCGCACCTCGAGTGGGACGCGCGTGTGCCGGTGCTCGATCTGCGCATGGACACCGAGCGGCTGCGGCTGTTCGGCCTGACGCCGCGCGACGTGGCGCAGCAGTTGCAGTTCCAGCTCCACGGCGTGGCGGTGGCCGAGTTGCGGCAAGACAATCGCAGCGTGCAGTTGCGCGCCCGCGGCACCCGCATTGCCAGCCTCGACGAGGCCGCCGGGCAGGAACTGCGCACGCTCGACGGACGCAAGTTGACGCTCGCCCAGTTGGGCCGCGTCGACATCGGCTACGAAGAGCCGGTGGTCAAACGCTACAACCGCGAACCCTTCATCGCCGTGCTTGCCGACGTGCACGGCGCCCAGCCGCCGGACGTGATGAAGACGCTCACACGCCAGCTCGACAGCGTGCGCGCCGAACTGCCGGAGGGCTACCGCATCGACGTCGGCGGCACGGTCGAGCAGTCGGCCAAGGCCGAAGCATCGATCGAAAGGCTGCAACCGGTGATGGTGGCGCTGATGCTCATCTTCATCATGCTGCAGATGCGCTCGTTCAGCGGCACCTTCATCGTGGTCGCCACGGCGCCCCTGGGTGTCGTCGGCGCGGCGGTGGCGCTGCTGCTGTTCAACCAGCCCTTCGGCTTCGTGGCGCTGCTCGGCATGATCGGCCTGGCCGGGATCCTGATGCGCAACACCATGATCCTGACGCAACAGGTGTCCGACAACTTCGATGAGGGCTTGCCGGCCTTGCCGGCCGTGGTGGAGGCAGCCGTGCGCCGCGCGCGTCCGGTGGTGCTGACGGCAATCGCCGCGGCGCTGGCCTTCGTGCCGCTGACCTTTGATCCGTTCTGGGGGCCGCTGGCCTATGTGCTGATCGGCGGCGTGGTTGTCGGCACCGCCATCACCCTGCTGTTTGTTCCGGCGCTGTATGCAGCGTGGTTTCGGATCGGCGCGACGCCGGCTTCGGCTTCAGCGTGAGTCACGAGCGCGGCGATCTGACCCGCCGCCACTTGCTCGGCGTCAGCCCCTGAACGCCGTCGCGTGGTCTTGCGCGAACTGGCGGAAACTGCGCGGGGTCTGCCCGGTCACCGACCTGACGGTGTCGGCAACATGGGCTAGATAGCCGGCCGGTCCGAGGGCGTAGAGCTCGTTCATCATGTCGGCCAGCTTCGCGGGCATCCCGGCGTCCAGCATCCCTTGCCTGGCCGCCGCGAGCGGGACGTCGACATAGTTGACCGTCTTGCCGAGCACGTCCGAGAGGGTGCGTGCCATCTCGGCGCAAGTCAGCGCCTCGCCTCCGGTGATCGGGTAGGCCTTGTTCTCGTGTCCCGCCTCGGTCAGCGCCTTGGCGCCGATGAGCGCGATGTCGCGCGCATCGACCCAACTCACCCTGGATTCGCCGAGCGGCAGGTAGAACGCGCCTTGGCCGCGAATCGCGTCCGCGAACATCATCATGTTCTGCATGAAGAAGGTCGGCTGCAAGAAGGTATAGGGAATGCCGGTCGCCTTGACTTCTTCCTGGCTCATGCCGTGCCAGCGGCCGATTTCGACACCTGCTTGCGGCCCGGCACCGATGCCGGTAGACATCACGAGATGCCTGACACCGGCCTGCTTGGCCGCCTGGATCGCTGCCGATTTCATCGCGACCTGGTCGAGATGCAGCGGGGTGACCAAGAACAATTTCTCGACACCTTTCATGGCCCGGGACAATGACGCGGGTTGCTCCAGATCGCCTTGCACGACCTGGACCTTCGGCCCCAGCGCGGCCGCGGCCTTGGCCTCGTCCCGGGCCAGAACCCGAACAGCAACTCCTTCCTTCACCAGAAGGCGCGTCACTTCGGTACCGATATTGCCTGTAGCTCCGATCACCAGGATCATTCTCGACCTCCAAGGAACCGCATTCAGATGACCGACCAAGCCGCAGATAGACTACCGAAAGCTGCTGCGGGGACCATCATAGCGGAAGTTGGTCTGAAAAATGAAGTAAGTTTCAAAAAGTGACCTTCTATGCCCCGCCGTGCACTCGAGCCGTCCTGCCCCGTCGAAGCGATGTTCCGTGTCCTGATGGGACCGTGGACCATGTACATCCTCTGGACCTTGAGGCAAGAAGGCCCGCTGCGATTCGGTGTCCTGAAGGACCGACTCGCCGGCGTGTCAGCGAAGGTTCTGACGGATCGTCTGCGCCTGCTCGAACGCAGAGAGCTGATCTTTCGCGATCACAAGCCCACGATCCCTCCGGAAGTGACCTATGGGTTGACCGACCACGGCAAGGAACTCGGCAATGCACTCGACTCACTCGAGGCGGTCGCGCGCGCCTGGGAACGACGCGACTCCAGAACGGCGCAATCGAACCGTCGCATCAAGTCGGCTGCTTCGTCGGCTTGAGTCGAAATCCCGGGGCGCTCGGCATCGCCGTCGACTTGGGACATGCCGGCCCACGCCGGCCCCAAATGTGCGCTCAGACCGGCAGGGCAGCACCGGCGTGACCAGCTCGGGCTGCGGCGGCCGGCAGCACGCGCAGCGGGATCCGCGCGCCACTTCAGGGGCACAACCTGCGACGCTTGCAGCCGAACACCGGCAGCTTGTCGTGGCCGCATTCGCAGCGGCGCGACGCCGGCTTCGGCTTCAGCGTGAATCAACCGGCAGGTGGTTGTTGTCAAAGCGTGCGGGGGCCCTGGCCGCCCTCGCCGACGGTGGGCGCACGTTGCCCGCCAGGACGGGAGGGTGCAGGCACGACCTCGGGCACGGGTTCGCCGGCCTGCTGGACGCGCTCACGCAGGCGCTCGCGCAGTTGCGCACTCACGGCGACGAAGCTGTCGACGCCGGCCAGGTTCGTCAACTCGTGCGGGTCGGCCAGCAGGTCGTACAGGAACTCTTCGCGATAGGCCGCTGCCCCGGGCGCCTGGTTGCCATCGGCGCTGTCGGCCCGCACGCTGTACTTCCAGCGCCGCGTGCGGATCGCGCGCCCGACCTGCGATTCGCTGATCTGGGCGTAGACCTCTTCGGGCCAGGCGGCCGAGGCGCCGCGCAGCAAGGGCAGGATGGATCGGCCCTGCATCGCGGCCGGCACCGGCAGGGCGGCGGCATCCAGCAGCGTGGGTGGCAGGTCGATCAGGCTGACCAGTTGCGAGACCCGCCCGCCTCCGCTGAACGGGCCGCCGTGCAGCATGCCCGGGATGCGAATCGAAGCGTCGTGGCAGGAGCGCTTGTATTCGCTGTTGCGGGTCTGGAAGTGGTGCCCGTGGTCGGCCGTGTACAGCACGGCGGTGTCGTCGAACAGCCCGAGGCTGTGCAGCGCGTCCAACACGCGGCCGAGCGCATCGTCGAGCCGCTTGACCATGCCGAAGTAGCCCGGCAGTTGTTGCGCCGCGTTGCCGCGCAGCGCCTGCAGGTCCACCGGCATCCAGCGTCCACCGTAACGCTCGGCATAGCCATCGCCGGCAGGGTGGCTGTCGAGGTGGTTCTGATGGTGCGGCTCGATGTACGAGACGAACAGGAAGAAGCGCTCGTGCCGGTGGTCGTCGATGAAGCGGATCGCCGCGTCGGTGAGTGCATCGACGCGAAAGCCCGGCAGCTTGACGGCGCGCCCCTGCTCGTCGAACAGCGTCGTGTCAAAGGCGTCGGAGCTGTATTCCAGCATGTTCGCCGCCAGCCAATGCTCGTAGCCACCGCGCTCTGACGCCGGCACCGGCTCGCTGCCGGCCAGGTGCCACTTGCCGATGTAGCCGGTGCGCAGGCCGCCAGCGGCGAAGTGGTGCGCCAAGGTGCGATGGCGTGGATCGAGCGCGATGTGGTTGCGAAAACAGCCCGTGGTGGTGGGGTACAGCCCGGTCTGCATCGCCGCGCGCGCCGGCCCGCACACCGGCTGGCACGAGAAGCAGTGGTACAGGTGCGTGCCGGCCATGGCCAGGCGGTCGAAGTTCGGCGTCAGATCGAGCGGGTTGCCGAAGATGGACGAACTGTCCCAGCGCTGCTGGTCGGCGAACAGCACCACGACGTTGCGTGCGCTTCGGCTCATGCGTGGCCTCCGATCACCCCGAGACGTTGCGCCCCTCTACAGCCGGCGGCCACTGGCGCGGTCGAACAGATGAACACGCTCGGGCGCCACCGACAGCCCGATGGTGTCTCCGGGGCGCAGCGTCGTGCGCTCGCGCGTGGTCAGGCAGATGCGCGTCGAGCCCATCAGCGCATGCACATGGCTTTCGTGTCCCAGTTGCTCGATCGCTCGCACCCGGCACCGCAATGCCGGGGACTCGTTCTCTAGCCGCAGGTCTTCGGCACGCACGCCGGCCACCACGGCGTGCGCACCGGCCGGTGTGGGGCCGGTCGAAGCGGCGGCTGCCAAGTGCCCGCCGAGGTCGAGCGCCACGCGCAACGAGTTGCCCTCCTGGCCCTCGATGCGGCCGTCATACAGGTTCATCGGCGGCGAGCCGATGAAACCGGCGACAAACAGATTGTCGGGACGGTCGTACAGCGCCAGCGGTGGCCCGGCCTGTTGAATCACGCCATCGTGCATGACAACGATGCGATCGGCCAGCGTCATCGCCTCGACCTGGTCGTGCGTCACGTAGATCGAGGTTGCACCCAGCCGGTCGTGCAGTTCGCGAACCTCGATGCGCGTGTGCACGCGCAGCTTCGCGTCCAGGTTCGACAGCGGTTCGTCGAACAGGAAGACCCTGGGCGCCCGCACGACCGCACGGCCCATCGCGACGCGCTGGCGCTGCCCGCCGGACAGCTCCTTGGGCAGGCGATCGAGCAGTTCGTCCAGGCCCAGGGTGAGCGCGGCCGCTTGCACGCGCTGAGCGATGTCGGCCGCAGGCTGCCCGCGCATCTTCAACGCGAAGCCCATGTTGTTGCCCACGGTCATATGCGGATAGAGCGCGTAGCTCTGGAACACCATGGCGATGTCGCGTTCCTGTGGCGGCAGGTCGTTGGCAATGCGGCCATCGATCGTCACGCGCCCGTCGCTGACCGTGTCCAGCCCCGCGGTCAGACGCAGCAACGTGGATTTGCCGCAACCCGACGGGCCGACGAGCACCACGAACTCTCCGCGCTGCACCGCCAGGTCGATGCCCTTGAGCACCTCGACCGGGCCAAAGCGCTTGCGCACGCCCTCGTAGCCCACCATCACCATGCGTTCACCCGTGCTTCAGCCACTGCGTCAACTGCCTTTCACTGCCTACTTCACCGCGCCACTGAGCAGGCCGCGGACGATCAGTCGCTGACCGAGCAGCAGCAAGAGCAGTGCCGGCAGCGTCGTCAACATGGCGCCGGCGGCCATCTCGCCATACTTGACGTCGTGCTCCTGCGCGAACGTGGCGATCGCCACCGGTGCGGTGCGTGTGGCGGCGGCGGTGAGGTTGAGCGCGACGATGAAATCGTTCCAGGAGAACAGGAACACCAGCGCGCCGGCCGCTGCCAGCCCCGGCATGACCAGGGGCAGCACGATGCGCATGAATGAGCTGCGCTCGTCGCAGCCGTCGATGCGCGCCGCGTCGAGAATCTCCTCGGGGATGTCGCGCATGAACGCGGCCACGATCCACAGCGCCATCGGCAGATGGTGCGTCACGTTGGCCAGCACCAGGCCGAAGTAGCTGTTGCTCAGCCCGACGCTGTTGAGCATCACGTACCAAGGGCCGACAAAGGTGATCGTCGGCAGCATGTGGAACAGCATCGCCCAGGCAAACACCGCGGCGCGCAGCCAGTTGGGAAGCGGCAGGCGCACGAGCGTGAATGCCGCCGATGCGGCAATGGCCAAAGCCAGCAGCGTGCTCGCAGCCGCCACGACCAGCGAGTTGGCGATGTTGCGGTGAAAGGAGGCCGATTTCGAGAACAGCAACTCGACGTAGTTGTCGAGCACCGGCTCGAAGACGACGGCGTTGGTCAGGATCTGAATCTGGCTCTTGAAACTCGACAGCGCAATCCAGACGAATGGTGCCAGGATCAACAAGGCGTAGCCGAAGACCACGCCCCGCCCGGCCAACCTGAGCCCCACGGAAGCGAACGACCCCACGCTCAGGCGCTCCGGCGGCGGCGCGAGGCCGCGATCGCGAGGATGGAAAACAACGCGACGACGAACAGCGTGAACACCGACATCGCCGAGCCGAGGCCGACATCGTCGCGGCCGAAGAAGGTGCGCTGAATGCTGAAGCTGACGACTTCGGTGGCGGTGCCGGGCCCGCCGCTGGTGAGCAGATAGATCTCGTCGAAAACCTTGAAGGTCAGGATGATGCGGAACATCAGCGTGATGGCGATCGTGGGGGCCATCAGCGGCAGCATGATGTGGCGCAATGACTGCCAGGCGCTTAGCGTGTCGAGCCGGGCAGCCTCGAGCGCGTCCTGCGGCAGCGCTTCGATGCCCGCCAGCAGCAGGATGAAGACGAATGGCGTCCAGTGCCAGACGTCGACCAGGATGATGGACGGCAGGGCGAGCGCGGGATTGCCGAGCCAGTCGATGGCCGGCACGCCCAGCACGCCAAGGGCCGCGTTGACACCGCCGAACTCGGTGCCGAGCAGCAGCTTCCACATCGCGCCGATGACGATCGGCGGCACCACCACCGGCAGCAGGAAGACCGTGGTCAGCGCTCCCCGCATCCAGCCTTGCGCCCGACTGACCGACAGGGCCATGAAGAAGCCGAGCACCATCTGCAGGCTCACCGCGCAGACCGCAAAGACCACCGTGTTGCGCAGGCCCGGCCAGTAGTACAGGTTGCTGGTGAACTCACGCCACTGGTCCAGGCCGACAAAGCGCCAGACACCGATGCCGGACTGCCACTGCCGGTCATGGAACGACATCCAGACCAAGCCCACCACCGGCACCACGGTGAACACGATCAGCAGGGCCAGCAGCGGCGCCAGCGACAGCCAGCGCCACAACAGGTTGTTGCGTCGAAGCACGGTCATCGAAGCGCACGCCCGATGCGTGCGCTCCCGCGCCTCTCGACGAGCCTGGTCACAGGATCTCGCCGCGGCCGGTCTTGTAGCCGGCCTTGCGTGCGATGTCGTGGATGCCCTCTGCCGCCTGATTCAACGCCTCCTTCGGCGTCAACTCGCCAAGCAGCGCCTGATTGACCTTCAGCCCGATCAGATCGTTGATTTCCACGCGTTCCCTCACGGGTGCATAGAACACCGAATTCTTCGAGTTCTCGCTCAACGCCTCCAGGAATCGGTAGCGGTCGTCCTTGCCGAACTGCGCTTCGCCCAGCCCGGAGATGACGGGCACGGCGCCGGCCTGTACATAGGCGACCTGCACGTCCTGGCGCACGAACCACTTGAGGAAGGCCATGGCAGCGCGTTTGCGTTCGGCGGACACGTTTCTGGCGATGCCGGCCACCCAGTGACCCGCCGCGCTGGCATGCCGGCCCGGCTCGCCGCGTGGCATGAGCGCGGCATCGAACTTGCCCACCACCGCCGACTTCTTCGGATCGTCCAGCGCGCCCCAGACGGCGATCACGGCCACCGCATGCGCCACCTTGCCGGTGGCCATCAACTGGATCAGCTTGTCCTGCGACATGGCCCAGGGGCTGGGCGGGCCGTAGTCGCGCGCCAGCCGCAAGTAGGTTTCGAGCCCCTTCAGGCTGGCCGCGCTGCTGAGCGCCACCGTGTAGTCGCCATTGCGCTCGTCCTTGAAGATGCGCCCGCCGTGGCTGTAGATGAACGGCGAAACATCGTAGGTCGCGCTGCCGCGGTCGCCGCGGACGCCGAAGCCGTAGACACCGGCCACCGGGTTGTGCAAGGCCTTGGCATTGGCCTCCAGCTCGGCCCACGTGGTCGGCTCTTTCAGGCCCTTTTCCTTGTACAGGTCGCGCCTGAAATAGAGCACTTGCACGTTGCCGTTGACCGGCACGCCGAGCAGCCGCCCGGACGGGTCGAAGGACTTCTTGGCATCGTTCCAATACACCGATTGGTCGAAGTCGAGCACGTTGGCGGGCAGGCGGTAGCCGGGTTCGATGTCGTCCAGCGCCTGCAGAAAGCCGCCACCATAGACCTCGTTCATCCACATGGCGTTCAGGGCCAACAGGTCGTAGGTTCCGGCAGATGCGCGCAGCGAATTGCGCGTCTTCTCGAGCATGCCGCCGAAGGGCGTGACGTCGAGCTCGATGCGGTTGCCGGTGTCCTTCTCGTAGCGCTCGACCACCTTCTTGAAGCCGTCGAACCAGGGCGACTGGTTGATCAGCATCGTGATCTTGGGCTGCGCCTGCGCACCGACGGCGCCGGCCGCTGCCAGCATGCCCAACGCCAGCATCTGGCGGCGCGTGGCGGCAATCGGGGTCTCGATCATGGGTGTCTCTCCTCTCAAGGGTTGATCCCGAGGCGCGTGAACGACTCGGCCGGCGCGTCGTGCGCACGCATGACGGCCTGCGCCTCGGCCATCAGCCGTTCGACGACCTGGGCGTCGTCGATCGGGCGGTTCTGGGTGTAGTCGTCTTTGAGGTCGTACAGCGCACTCGCCGGCGCCAGGAAATAGTCGCCCGCCGCGTCATCGCTGCGCTGGTCGTTGCGCAAGGCCGGTACCTTGAGCGTGGGGACGCCGCGCGTGAAGTCAAACGGCGGCGCCAATGTGGCGCCGCGCAACTGCTCGGTCGGGAACGGCCGGTTCATGTGCGTGGGCATCAGCGTGTATTCGTACAAGCCCTCGCCCGACATGTCCGCGGGATAGCGGAAGTAGGTGTAGCGCCCGTCGGTCACGTTGACACTGCCGCCGAAGATGCCGTACAGCGCCACCTTGCGCAGTTCTTGATCGCGCTCGAGCAGCGGCAGCAGCGAGCGCCCGGTCATCTGCGGTGGCACGGCGGCGCCGAAGTAGTCGAGTATGGTCGGCGCGAGGTCGATGTTCTGGGTCAGCGATGTGCAGCGGCGACCGGCCTGGGCGCAGGTTTCGGGCGCGTAGAACAGCAGCGGTATGTGCGCCACCTCGTTGTAGAACGGCATGCGGCACTTGCCCCAGAAGTCGTGCTCGGATAGCAGGAAGCCGTGGTCGGTGGTCAGCACCAGCGCGGTGTCGTCCCACATGGCGTGCTTGTCCATGTAGTCCAGCAGTTCACCGAAGTAGTGGTCGCACATGCGCACCAGGGCCGCGTAACTGGCGCGCATCTGGGTGCAGGCGAACGCATCCTCGACCACCCGGTCGTAGCGCGGCCAGTCGAGGATCGGGTGCGAATCGTCCACGCCGGCGGCCTCGCGGAAACGCTCCGGCGCGTAGAAGGGCTCGTGCGGGTCGAAGCACTCGATCTGCAGCATCCATTGGTCGGCATCGCGATTGACGTCGAGGAACTCGAAGCCGTCGCGAAAGCACTTCACGCAAGGGAACTCGGATTCCTCGCGCATCCACTCGCGGTTGACGCAGTGGATCAGCCGCTTGGCGTCCTCGGGCAAGCGGTAGTTGCGCGGGTCGTACATCTTCTTGAAGCGCTCGATCGGCGGCTGGACCATCGCCTTCCACTTGTCGTTCTCCTGGCCGCGGATGAATTCCCAGGAGTTGTAGCGCTGGTGGTACGACCAGCCGCCGTCCTCGAAATAGTGAAAATGGTCGCTGACCAGGTGGCTGTAGGTGCCCTGTTTGCGCAGCAAGTCGACGGCCGACAGGTCGAATGGCTCCAGCGGCCCCCAGCCCCGGTGCAGGAAGTTGTAGCGACCGGTGTGCATGTCGCGCCGCGCCGGCATGCAGGGCATGCTGCCGACCCAGTGGTTGTCGAACACCACCGAACGCGCGGCGAAACGGTCGAAGTTGGGCGTGGGGATCCAGCGCCCACCATAGGCGCCGAGTGCGTTGCGCACCAGCGAGTCGAACAGAACAAAGATCAACTTTTTCGGCATGAGCGGGCAATTCTGTCGTTCGCTTGCATTGGGGCGCGCTGAGATGACTCCATTTCAACTGGATATCTTGATGGTGGCATTCTTCCAGTACTCGGGGGCAGCACCGGGTAGTCTGTACCACTGGCATAGCCAACGGGCAGAAGCACGCGTACTTTCGTGATGCCGTTGGTGACGACGGTTTCGCCGCTCGGGTGCATTTCCTTGAAATGCACCGTGGCGCCGCTCAGCGTGTATAGGATGGTGCGGGGCACGACTTCATTCGGAGAGGTCTTGTAGTGGAGGTTGCTGTCGATGTCCACTACCTGCATCGGCGGTGTTGCATGGGCCGCAGGCAGGATGGCTGCTACAAGCAATGCCGCGAGAACAACAATACGAGCCATGGTTGGTGTGACCACGCGTGCATTGCGGGCGAGCCAGCGAGATCGAGAGACTGCATTCATGATGTCGGAGTTGACTGGCCGCGTGGGCCCCTGTCCGGGGGCTGCCGCAGCAGGCGCTGACCAGGGGCATCCGCAGCATGGAGGAGTCTGGGCGCGGTGCTTCTCAAGCGACGTGCCGCGGGACCGCCATGCGGGCGAGCTCTTAGAAGCTGTGGACAATGCCGAAGTCGACACCCGACGAGGTCTGGCCCGCCCGGATGCCGGCGGGAGTGCTGGCCACGGTGAACTTCGCACCCTTCTCGTTGCTGATGCGACCGTAGTCGGCGTACAGGGCGGTCCGCTTCGACAGGTTGTGCACATAGCCCAGCGCGAACTGGTCGGCATTGTTGCCGACGATGTTGCCGCCCCGGCTTGTCAGACGTGTGAACGAGGCCCGGACTTGACCGATGCCACCCACCGGCATCAGAGCGCCGAGGGTGTAGCGGTCTTCCTTGTTCACGAGGAACTTGGCCTGCCAAAGGATACCGTTAAGCTTGACCACACCGAAGTCGTAGGCCGCGCTCAGGACGAGTACCTTGAACTTGTTGTCCGCCGCGTCAGCTTGGGTCGTGCTGTAGGCCGCAACCACATGGAGCGGACCCGTTGCGTAGCCGATCTTGCCGCCGATGTACTTCTTGCCCAGAACGCCTTCGCCGGGAGCCACGGTGGCCTGGCCATACCAGCCGCCAAGGTTGCTCGGCAGGAAATAGCTGATCATGTTGTCGTCACGGACCCGGGTATCCACCGCTGTGGCACCAGCGAGCGCCAAAGACAGGTTCCCCGGATCCCCCAGGCCGAGGCCGCCATAGGAGTCGATACCGCCCCAGGCCGTGTGGGTAGGCACCAAGTCGCGGCCCAGGCGCACTTCACCGAAGCCGCCCAGCAGACTCACCGTGGAGCGGCGATGCCAGAAGCGCGCCGGCGTCGTGCCGGTGTCGGGGTTGAACGCCGACTCGATCCAAACGCCGGCCTTTAGTCCACCACCCAGATCTTCGATGCCACGGAAGCCCAGGCGGCTGCTGGAGAGACCATCGGTGCCGAGTTGCTTGGTCTTGACGTCGCCATTCTTGATATAGCGGGCATTGACGTCAACGACACCGAACATGGTTACGGAGGACTGAGCAAGCGCAGCGCCAGTGAACGCACCCAGCGCGGCGAGAATGAACGAAGACTTCTTCATTGCAACTAATTCCTATTCCCATGTTGAACATCGAGACCCTGACGACCAACCCACTACTGCGTGGGCGTGGAAACAGAGGCGCTGAACTGCCGGCGCTGTACCGTCAAGCAGCCAAAGATCGGTTCTGGCTTCATCGTGCCGCGGCAATCCAAAGGGAGGAATGCCGCATGCGATAAGTTCCACTATCGGAACTAGTAGACTGCGATTCGAGTACGTTATCGCGTCATTTGAGTTGAACTGCTCCGTGTTTTCCCGAATCGAGGTTTGAGTTGCTATCGCGCCAGATCGAACACTTTCTCTGCGCCTTCGAACGCCGAAGCCTGCGCACGGCGGCACAGGTTCTGGGCCTGTCGCAGCCGGCGTTGACCAAGAGCATCCACAGCTTGGAGCAGTCACTGGGCGTGGTGCTATTCGAGCGTCGCTCCACGGGAGTGATCCCGACCACCCACGGCCAGACGCTTGCGCGCTATGCGCGAGCGACGTCGAACGCTTGGCGCCTGGCCCAGGCCGAACTGGCAGCGTCGAGCGAAGGGCTGCGCGGCGAGCTGCGCATCGGCGGCGGCGCAGTCTGGAGCATGCGCGTGCTGCCTGAGGCGATGAGCCGCCTGCGGCGCGAGTACCCGCAGCTGCAGTTGGTGCTGATCACCGATGTCGCCGACTACCTGCTGCCTAAACTCGCCGACGGCGAGATCGACCTGGTCGTCGGTTCGATCGAAGGCGTGACGGCAGATGACGAGATCGCGGTGGATCCGATCCACACCAGCAAGGCGCTCGCCTATGTTCGGCAAGACCATCCACTGCTCGCGAACCGGTCCGTCGCCGCGGGCGACTTGGCCGCCTACGGCTGGCTGGCATTCACGCACGACGTGAATGGGACCGACGCACTCGCGCGATTCCTCGCGGCCCGCGGCCTGCCCCCACCCAGCTACGCCATGCGCTTCACGGCGCTCGCCGCCATGCTGACGGCCATACGGCTGGGTGACGACATCGCGTTGATTTCTTCGGACTGCAAGGACGAAGCTGCCGCGCGCGGGATCGTGCCGCTGGACATCGGCGAGGAGATCTGGTCCTTTGCCACCGGCCTCGCGTATCGGCGTTCCCTGGGCGTGCTGGTGCACGTCCGTCGTCTGATGGCGTTGGTGCGCGAATGCATGGCCTCGACGACGCCCGCCGCAGCCTCCGACACACCGTAGGCGGAAGCGATTGCCGGTTCGACGCACCGGCCCTCAGGTTGCCGCCTGCAACGCCAACGCCTTGGGGCGCCACGGTGGGACCCCACGTCCGCCGCGGACTCAGGGAACGGTCAAAACAGCCAACGCCTCAACGTAACCCGGCTCGCAGCTTGCTTCGCTGAAGATGCTCTCTCCTACACGACGCAGTAGACCATCGCTGAGGCCGTAGACGAGCCCATGCACCTCGACGCGCTGGCCGCGTTCCCAGGCCCGTCTCACCGTCGTCGTGCGGCACACGTTGCTGACCTGTTCGATCACGTTGAGCTCGCACAGGCGTGAAGCCCGATTGCCGACATCGCCGATGTCGTCAAGTCGATCGGCATGTTTGCGTGCGACGTCCTCCAGGTGCCGCAGCCAATTCTCGGCCAGGCCCGTGCGGCGCTGCTCGACCACCGCCTGCACCCCACCGCAGCCGTAGTGCCCGACCACGAGCACATGCTCGACCTTCAAGACCTCGACGGCGTACTGCAGCGCGGTAAGACAATTGAGGTCGGAATGCACCACCAGATTGCCGACGTTGCGGTGCACGAAGACCTCGCCCGGTCGAAGCCCCAGGATCTCGTTGGCCGGAACGCGGCTGTCGGAGCAGCCAATCCACAGGAAACGCGGCGCCTGCTGCTGCGCAAGCCGCCGGAAATAGCCTGGATCCTCCGCCACGCAGCGGGCAGACCAAGCACGATTGTTCTGGAACAAGGACTCGATGCTGCACATGTGGAGGCCTTCGATCGAGGGCTGGAAAGTTGAACCTGCGAGCCCGTAGACGCGGGCTTTCAGGCATGATACCGAACAAGCGTTTGGTTTGTATCGCCACTGCAGACGGCCGCAAGCACCGCTGCAGCGCTGGTGGTGGCCCTTCCCTGTGCGGCTTGAAGAATGCGGAGATGAGTCTTGGTCAAGAGAGATCCAACTACGAGGCTCCGGATGCCTGCCCCCGACCGCCAGTTCATGATTATCGGCGCCGGCATGTGCGGGCTGTACCAGCTGCACAAGCTGCTGGGCATGGGCGCCGACGTGACAGTGCTGGAGCGCGGCGACGACGTCGGTGGCACGTGGTACTGGAACCGCTACCCCGGCTGCCGTTTCGACTCTGAGAGCTACACCTACGGCTACTCGTTCTCGAAGGAACTGCTGGCCGAGTGGGACTGGACCGAACACTTCTCGCCGCAGCCCGAGAACCTGCGCTATGTGAACCACGTGGTCGACAAGTTCGGTCTGCGCAAGCACGTCCAGTTCGGCTGCGACCTGAAGCGCGCCGTCTGGGACGACGAGCAGCACATCTGGACGCTCGAACTGGCCGATGGCCGCACGCTGACTTGCCGCTTCCTGCTCACCGCCATCGGCCTGCTGTCGGCACCGACGATGCCCCGCCTGGCGGGCATGGACAGCTTCCGCGGGCCGTCTTTCCACACCTACCACTGGCCCAAGGAGCCGGTGGATCTGGCCGGCAAGCGGGTGGCCGTGATCGGCACCGGGGCCACCGGCGTGCAGTTGATCAGTGCGATCGCCGACAAGGTGGACCAACTCACCGTCTTCCAACGCCGGCCCAACTGGTGCGCACCGCTGCATAACGCCCCGATCTCTGCGGCAGAGATGGCCTCGATCCGGGCCGACTACGCCGCGATCTTCAAGAAGTGCGACAACACGCCGGGCGGCTTCATTCACGGGCCAGACCGGCGCCGTGTGGCCGAGGTGCCGCGCGAGGAACGGCTGGCCTTCTGGGAGCGGCTCTACGCCACACCCGGTTTTGCCATCTGGCTGGGCAACTTCCGCGACGTGCTGATGGACGAGGCCGCCAACGCCGAGTTCTCGGCCTTCGTGGCAGACAAGATTCGCGCACGCGTCAACGATCCGGTGCTGGCCGAAAAGCTGATCCCCAAGGACCACGGCTTCGGCGTGCAGCGCGTGCCGATGGAGACGGGCTACTACGAGGCTTACAACCGCGACAACGTGCACCTGGTCAGCCTGGGCGAAACGCCGATCGAGCGCATCACGCCCACCGGCATCCGCACCAGCGAGCGCGAGTACCAGTTCGACCTCATCGTCTACGCCACAGGGTTCGACGCGGTCACCGGCGCCTTCGACGCGATCGACTTCGTCGGCACCGATGGCCAGCGCTTGCGCGACTGCTGGCGCGACGGGCCGCTCACCTACCTGGGCCTGCAGGTCGCCGGGTTCCCGAACCTGTTCATGCTGGCGGGTCCTCAGAGCGCGTCGCTGTCGACCAACTTCCCTCGCGGCATCGAGACCGTGGTGGACTGGGCGAGCGGGCTGTTCGAGCATGCCGCGCAACACGGCATCCACCGCATCGAGCCCACGCCCGAAGCCCAAGCGGAGTGGACCGCGCATGTCGAGGACATGTACCAGGGCCTGCTGCTGCGCAAGGCCAAGTCCTGGTTCACGGGCTACAACTCCAATGTCGAAGGCCACGACAAGATCCGCTACATGATCTACAACGGCGGCGCGCCACGCTACCGCCAGCGCTTGTCCGAGGTGGCGCAGCAGGGCTACGCAGGCTTTCGGCTCGGCTGATCGACCACAGCACCGGGTCCGTTCGTGCGCGGCGAATCAGCGCCAGGCTCGAAGTTTGTACTGATTCAGTTGCATCGGGGTCGCGCGGTCGGCATGACCCGCATGAACAACGTGCGTGAATTCTCGATGCTCAAGCGACTGCTGTGCCAAGTGGCGCTGCCGGATCGCGCCGCGCTTGCAGACCCCGGCACGGACCTGCGCAAGCTGCTGGCACCGCCGATAACTCGGTAGGTGCGCTCACCGCGAATTGGGCTGGTCCGGCGGTGCCGTGCCGCCGATACGGAGGGCCAGGTGCATGAGCGCCTGGTCGATGACGGCTACGGATCGCCAGCCAATCCGACCAGCGACGATGCGCTGGCGCACAGGTTCGACGGCCTGCGCTGGACAACGCCGCCAACACCGGCACACTGGCCGACCTCCTCAACCCCGCCTGAGCCGCCTGCCGCGCAGAAAGCGAGACACGATGATCAGATTCGACGCGAGCGACGGCGTGGCCGAGATCCTGCTGGACAACCCGCCCGTCAATGCCATCACCGATGCCTTGATGGACGCGATGATGGCAGCCCTGTGCATGGCCGGCAGCGACCCGCGCGTGCGTGCCATCGTGCTGGGCAGCGCCGTGCCGGGCCGCTTCTGCGCCAGGCTCGACCTGCCCCGCTTCAAGGACAGTTCACCCGCCGAAGTGCATGCCAGCGTGGGCCGGCTGTACTCGCAACTGTTCGAACTGCAATCCGGCCTGCCCAAGCCGACGATCGCGGCCATCAGCGGTGCCGTGCACGGTGGCGGCGTGTCGATCGCCATCACGTGCGACATGCTGGTCGCTGCCGACGATGCCAGCTTCGGCTACCCGGAGATGAAGTCGGGCTGTTGCCCGCCATCCACTACACCCACCTGCCGCGCATCGTCGGCCGCTACCGTGCCTTCGATCTGATGTTCACCGGCCGCGTCTTCGATGCCCGCGAGGCCATGGGCCTGGGGCTCGTCAGCCGCACCGCGCCCGCAGCGCAGGTGCTGAGTGAAGCCCACCGACTGGCCCAGGTCTTCGCCGGCAAGTCGCCGGCATTGATGAAACTGGGCAAGGCTGCCTTCACGCGCCCCACCGGCAACGGCTACCGCCAGGGCGCGGCCAGCGCGGTCGATCTCTTGTCCACCGTCTTCGGCACCGACGACTGCCGCGAAGGGCTGGATGCATTCGCCGCCAAGCGCAGGCCGGTATGGGGCACCGAGTGACGCGGTGGCGGGCACAGCGAACGTTCGTTCTCAAGCCAGCGCTCGGTATCAGCCCATCGCCTCATTGATCAGCCGCGCCACCAGCGCCGGGTCTTCCATCGGCAGCATGTGGGTCTTGTCCGGCAGCGCCAGGTCGCACCCGTGGCGGAACTCCTGCGCCAGGCCCGGCCAGGTCGGCGAGCCCAGCGGGTCCCAGGGCAGAATCGTCGGGTCGCCAGGCCGCGCCCGCAGCACGAGCACGGGAATCCGCAGCGCACGGATGCTGGCGTAGATGCCCAGGTTCTGCTGCGCCAAGGGGTAGATCTTGCCCTCGAAGGCGGGGTCGCAGGCGAGCTGGAAGCCGCTGCCGCCATCGGCCGGGCGCAGGCCGTGCCGGCAATAGTCCAGCAAGGCCTGGCGCTGGAACACGTTGTAAGGGGCACGGCCGGCGAAGCGCTCGAACATGGCTTGCGCCGACGCGAAGTGGTTCTTGCGCACCGCCGCCGGGTGAAGCGTGCCGGGCGCTGGTGGCGGCTGGTGGTAGTCGGCCGGGGCGAAGATCGTCGGGTCAACCAGCACCAGTTGCGAGAAGCGGCCGGGCTGGTAGGCCGCGGCCTGCACCAGCGCATGCGCGCCCATGCTGTGCCCGATGCCCACGGCGCCCTGCAGATCGAGCGCCACCGCCAGCGCGGCCAGGTCGTGCCCGAAGTCGGCCCAGCCATCGAAATCGACCGTCTGGCTGCGGCCGTGGCCGCGTTGCTCGATCGCAAAGACGTGGTGGCCGGGCAGGTGGTGGATGACCTGGTCCCAGACGCGGCCGTGGAAGCCGGTGGCGTGCACCATGCACAGGCTGGCCGCCTGGCCGCGCCGTTCGGGCCGCCACTCGAAGTGGGCGTGGTTGACGCCGTTGGCAAGGCT
>JBASTF010000843.1:0-2908 GCA_049274755.1 Rubrivivax sp.
GTGTTGATGCGCCAGCCGGCCAGCTGGGCCAGGCGCTCGGGCATCGCGCCGCGCAGCTTCTTTCTGGCGCTGTCTTCGCGGTAGAACAGCCACAGCGGTTCATAGGCCACGCTGCCCAGTGACAGCAGCGCCGGGGCTGCGTCGCCGTCGGCGTCGCCAGTGCGCGGCTGTTCGACGCCGTTCTGCACGAAGGCGGCCTGCACCCCCGAGTGCGGGTCGCGCAGCAGGGCCAGGTTGTCGGCCGAACCCTCGCTGCCGCGCAGCGTGACCGTCAGCCCATGGGCCCGCAGCAGCGGGGCATAGCGTTTGCCGAACTCGGCATAGGCACCCTGGGCGGCGCCAGTGGCCAGCACCAGCTGCTTGGCCGGTGTCGGGTCCAGCACCTTGTAGGCCAGGAACAGCAGGGCGGCAACGCCGACGAGCAAGCTGCCGGCCACCAGCGGCCCTGCGGCCAGCAGCGCCACCAGCCAACGCCGGTGCCGCGGCTTGGAAACATCATCCATGCGCCGACGATAGCGCAGGCGTCTACAACTCCGTGCGCAGCTTCCAGATCTCGGGGAACAACACGGTATCCAGCATTTTCCGCAGGTAACTGACACCGCCGGTGCCGCCGGTGCCACGCTTGAAGCCGATGACACGTTCCACCGTCGTCACATGGCGGAAGCGCCAGAGGCGGAAAGCGTCTTCGAGGTCGGTCAGCTCCTCGCCCAGCTGGTACAGGTCCCAGTGCGTGTCGGGCGCGCGGTAGACGGCCAGCCAGGCCTGTTCGACCTCGGTGCTCTCGGCATAAGGCCGTGTCCAGTCGCGTTCCACATGGCCGGCCGGCACCGCCAGGCCACGCCGCGCCAGCAGGCGCAGCGCTTCGTCGTAGAGGCTGGGCGCGCGCCAGGCGGCTTCCACATGGGCCAGCAGATCGGCGCGGTGGGCATGCGGCTTCAGCATCGCCGCATTCTTGTTGCCGAGGCTGAACTCGATGCAGCGGTACTGCCAGCTCTGGAAGCCGCTGCTGTTGGCCAAGTAGGGCCGGATCGCGCTGTACTCGGGCGGCGTCATCGTCGCCAGCACGTCCCAGGCATGGACCAGCTGCTCCATGATCTTGGACACCCGCGCCAGCATCTTGAAGGCCGCCGACAGCTGGTCTTGCGCGACGGCGCCGATGGCGGCACGCAGCTCGTGCAGCATCAGCTTCATCCACAGCTCGCTGGTCTGGTGCTGCACGATGAACAGCATCTCGTTGTGGTCGGGGCTCAGCGGGTGCTGGGCGTTGAGCACGGCATCGAGATGCAGGTAGTCGCCGTAGCTCATGTCGGCTGCGAAATCCAGCTTCGCGCCGTGGTGGTCGATCGGGCAGCCGCTCATCGTCAGGCTCTCTCAGGTCACAGCATGGCGCTGGTTGAACTCGGGGCGTCGCCACTCGCCGCTGTCCAGCACCTGCTGCAGATGCACGGCGGCGTCGAAGGCATCGACAAAACGCAGGTACAGCGGCGTGAAGCCGAAGCGCAGGATGTCAGGCGCCCGGAAGTCGCCGATGACACCGCGCCCGATCAGCGCCTGGATCACCGGGTAGGCGATCTCCTCGTGCGCAAAACACACCTGGCTGCCACGCCGTGCATCGTCGCGCGGCGACACCAGGCGCAGCTGCGGGCAGCGTTCTTCGACGGCCTGCGCAAACAGCCGCGTCAGCGCCAGCGACTTGTTGCGCAGCGCCGCCATGTCGGTGGTCAGCACGGTGTCGACACCACATTCCAGCGCCGCCAGGCTCAGCACCGGTGGCGTGCCGCAGAGGTAGCGCTGGATGCCGGTGGCCGGCCGGTAGCCGGGCCTGAACTCGAACGGCGCGGCATGGCCCATCCAGCCCGACAGCGGCTGCCAGAAGCGCTCGGCATGGCGGGGGTGGCACCAGACGAAGGCCGGCGCGCCGGGGCCGCCGTTCAGGTACTTGTAGCCGCAGCCGACGGCGAAGTCGGCGTCGGCGCCCTGCAGGTCCACAGGCACGGCGCCGGCGCTGTGCGCCAGGTCCCACACCGTCAGCACACCGGCGGCATGGGCGGCAGCGGTGACGGCCGCCATGTCGTGCATGCGGCCGCTGCGGTAGTTCACGTGGGTCAGCATCAGCACCGCGGTGTCGGCACCCAGGCTGCTGAACACCTCGTCGGGTTCGATCAGCTGCAGCGTGAAACCACGTTCGCGGCACAGCGACTCGGCGATGTAGAGGTCGGTGGGGAAGTTGCTGCGTTCGCTGACGATGGTGCGCCGCTGCGGCGCATCGGCCTGCACCAGCGACAGCGCTGCCGACAGCACCTTGAACAGGTTCACCGAGGTCGAGTCGGCCACCACCAGTTCACCGGGGCCGGCGCCGACCAGGCGCGCGATCTTGTCGCCCACACGCTGCGGCAGCGTGATCCAGCCGGCGCTGTTCCAGCTGCGGATGAGGTCGCTGCCCCATTCCTGTGTCACCACCTGCTGCACACGCGCGGCCGTGGACTTGGGCAGCACGCCCAGCGAGTTGCCGTCGAGGTAGATCACGCCGTCTGGCAGGCTGAACTGGTCGCGCAGCGGCGCCAGCGGGTCGGCGGCGTCCAGCGCCAGGGCATCGTCTCGGGTGGTCATGCAAGTTCTCTCAGCACCGCACGCACCGGGGAGGCGTCGGCCAGCGTCAGTTTCAGGGGCAGGGCGATCAGCTCGTAGTCGCCTTCGGGCACGTCGTCGAGCACCAGGTTCTCCAGCACACGCAGGTTGCGGCGGCGGATGGCCTGGTGGCTGTCCAGCGTCTTGCTCTCGGCGGGGTCGATGCTGGCGGTGTCGATGCCGATCAGCGTCACGCCCAGGTCGGCCAGGTGCTCCACCGTCTCGGGGGCATAGGCGGCCAGCGCCGGGTCCCAGTGGTCCACCGGGGCACGTGCATAGG
>JBASTF010000844.1:0-5431 GCA_049274755.1 Rubrivivax sp.
GCGCAGCCGCACCTGGGCCATGGGCTCGCCGCGGGCCTGCTTCAGCGCGTTGTCGCGCAGGCTGCCCTGCCATTGTTCGTGCATGGGGCCGCGCAGCGCCAGCACCAGGGCCGTCTTGTCCTGCAGCGGCGGTGTCGCGGCGCTGCGCAGCACGAGGTACCAGACCAGCAAGGCCAGCAGCAGCAGGAACACCAGGTTCAGCAGCGTGCGCCGCGTGGCGTCCAGCAGCCACCACAGCCAGGCGGCGGCGCGTCGCAGATGGGAGAGAGGGGAAGAGGCTTGGGCGGCGATGGTGCGTCTCCTGCGGGCATCCGTGCAGCCCGCAGCGTAAGCGATTCGGCGACTGCGCATCGGCCACAATCCGGCGCCAGCATGCAGGCCATCCTCGCCGTCACGGTTCCGTTCTTCGCGCTGGTGCTGGCGGGTTACCTGGCCGGGCGCCGCCATGTGCTGCCCGAGAGCGCGATCCCGGGGCTCAACGCCTTCGTGCTGTACTTCGCCTTGCCCTGCCTGCTGTTCCGCTTCGGCATGGGCACGCCGGTGCTGGAACTGCTGAATCCGGCGGTGCTGGCGACCTGGCTGCTGGCAGCGGCGCTGATCGTCTTCTTCACCATCGCCTTGTCGCTGAACAGCCGCGTGCAGCTGAAGGACGCGGCGTTCGGCGCGCTGGTGGCCTCGTTCCCCAACACCGGCTTCATGGGCGTGCCGCTGCTGGTGGCTTTGCTGGGCCAGGCCGCGGCGGGGCCGGTGATCTGCATCGTCGTCGCCGATCTCTTTGTCACCAGCTCGGCCTGCATCGCCATCGCGATGGCGCACGAGGCCTCGGGCCATGGCTCGCGCACGGCGGCGCTGCGGGCGCTGCGCGGTGCGTTGTCGAACCCGCTGCCCTGGTCGGTGTTTGCCGGCGCGGCGTTTTCTGCGGCCGGCATCTCGCGGCTGCCGGGGCCGCTGGACGCCATCGTGCGCATGCTGGCCGATGCCTCGACGCCGGTGGCGCTGTTCACCATCGGCACCGTGCTGTGGCGCGCCGGCCAGCATGCCCACACCCGCACACCGCTGCCCGACTACCTGCCGGTGGCCCTGGTGAAGAACCTGCTGCACCCGCTGCTGGTGCTGGCGCTGGGCAGCGCGCTGCGTGCGCTGGGTGCGCCGCTGTCGGGCTTCCAGCTGACGGCCCTGGTGCTGGCCGCCGGGCTGCCGAGCGCCAGCAATGTCTCGCTGCTGGCCGAACGTTATGGCGCCGACAACGGGCGCATCGCACGCATCGTGATGAGCTCCACCGCGCTGGCCTTCGTCAGCTTCAGCCTGCTGGCCTGGGCGTTTGGTGCCCAGCCAAAGACTTAGATCGCCAGCGGGTCCACGTCGACCGCCCAGCGCAGCAAGCCTTTGTGCTGGGTGCGCAGTGGCGGCAGCTGCGGCAGCCACGCGGCCAGGAAACGCTGCAGTGCCGGGCGCGAAGCCGATTCCAGCAGCATCTGCAGGCGTTCGACATCGGCCACACGCGACACCGCCGGCGGCACCACCGGGTAGACGGTGATGCCGCTGTCCTGCGCGGCCAGCGCGGCCGCGGCGTTGAGGAAGTCGGTCGCGGCCTCGGCGGTCTTGGCCTCGGCGCGCACCAGGGCCAGGAAGCTGAAGGGCGGCAGCCCGGCGCTGCGGCGCTCGGCCAGTTGGCTGGCGGCGAAGCTGGCGTAGTCGTGCCGTTTCAGCGCCGCATACAGCGCATGCGTGGGGTGCCAGGTCTGCACCCACATCTCGCTGCGGGCGGCTTGTTCGGCGTCGCGGCCGGCCCGGCCGGCGGCCTGCATCAGCAAGGCAAACAGCCGCTCGGGGGCGCGGAAGTCGCTGGCGAACAGGGCGGCGTCGGCGTTGACGCTGGCCACCAGCGTGATGCGGCGGAAGTCGTGGCCCTTGGCCACCATCTGCGTGCCGACCAGCACGTCCACGTCGCCGGCATGCACGGCCGAGAGCTGGCTTTCCAGCGCCCCGACAGCGCGTGTGCTGTCGGCGTCGATGCGTGCGATGCGGGCGCCGGGCAGCAGGCTGCCGAGCTGTTCTTCGAGCTTCTCGGTGCCGCGGCCCACCGGCGCGATGTCGAGGTTGCCGCAGTCCGGGCAGGCACGTGGCACCCGTTCGGTGAAGCCGCAGTGGTGGCAGCGCAGCGTGCGGTCCAGCTTGTGGAAGACACGCCAGGCGCTGCAATGCGGGCAGGCGCTTTTCCAGCCGCAGGCGCCGCAGTGCAGCACCGGCGCATAACCGCGGCGGTTCAGCAGCAGCAGGCTTTGTTCGCCGCGTTCGATGCGCTGGCGGATGGCGTCCAGCAGCGGCGGCGCCAGCGCCGGCATCTCGACACCACGTTCACGCGGCAGGCTGCCCATGTCGAACAGCCGCACACGCGGCATCACACCGCCGCCGATGCGCTGGTCCAGCGCCAGGCGGCGGTAGCGCCCGTCCTGCACACGTTGCCAGGTTTCCAGCGACGGTGTGGCCGAACCCAGCAGCACCGGCACGCCGGCATCCACGGCGCGCCAGACGGCGAGGTCGCGCGCCGAGTAGCGCGCCCCTTCCTGCTGCTTGAAGCTGGGGTCGTGTTCTTCGTCGACGACCACCAGGCCCAGCCGCGGCAGCGGCGCAAACACTGCCAGGCGTGTGCCCAGCACCAGGTCGGCCACACCCAGGTGGGCCAGCATCCAGTGGCGCAACCGCTGCGCGGGTGTCAGCGCACTGTGCAGGCTGACCAGGCGCCGGCCCGGGAAACGCGCGGCGAACCGGGCTTCGAGCTGCGGCGTCAGGTTGATCTCGGGCACCAGCACCAGCACCTGGCCACCACGCTGCAGCGCGGTCTCGGCAGCACGCAGGTAGACCTCGGTCTTGCCGCTGCCGGTGACACCGTGCAGCAGCGCTGGTGTTGTGTTCTCGGCCAGTGCTGCCAGTGCCGCGGCCTGCTCGGCGTTCAGCGCCGGTGTTTCGGGCGCGGCGCCGGCCGGCGGCGGCGGCGCCAGCTTGCGCAGTTTGGCGACACGGCGGCCGAGCTGGGTGTTGTCGAGCTTGCGCAGTTCCGGCGGCAGCACGGCCAGTGCCAGTTCACCGAGGCCGCGCTGGTAATACGCGGCGGCGAAGGCCACCAGGCGCCGCCAGGCCTCGCCCAGCGGCGGCAACTGGTCCAGTGTTTCGGCCACGTCGCGCAGGCGCTCATCGTCGGTGCTGCCGTCAGGCGCACCATCCCAGACGATGCCGGGCACATCGCGCCGGCCCAGTGGCACACGCAGCAGCGTGCCGGGCGGCAGTGGCGGCTCACATCGGTAGTCGAGCAGGCCGCCGAGCGCGGCATGCTGCGGCGTTTCCACCGCCACGCAGATGCGCTTGGCGGGGCTCATCGTCGCTCCGTGACAAGTTGCGCACGAAAGCTCGGTTCCACATCCACATTCGCACCCAAGTGACTGATCGACAAGGGTTTTTGCTGCTGCCCACAGCTTTTGTGGATAACTATGTGGGAAACCTGCGTCCAGCGCCGCCAAGTGCTTGATTCTGCGTGCCGCGCCTTGGATTGCGCATTTTGCGGGCAGGCGCTTGCTCTCAACAAAATCAATGACTTAGCACAGATCAGGGCAAGCACGGATGGCAGCTTCGGGGGCCGCTGAGCCCTTCGGGCTGCAAGCCGTTTTTTGGGGATAAGTCAAGCTGCAGCACAGCATTTTGTGTCGGCTGAGCACTCACTTACCCGCCGCGCGTTGCCGGTGGGAATGGCTGTGCACGGCCTCGACCAGGGCCGTCACGTGTTCGGGCGGCGTGTGCTGGCTGATGCCATGGCCGAGGTTGAAGACATGGCCGTCCCAGCCGCCGTCGGCGCGCTGCGGCGGGCCGAAACTGTCGAGCACGGCGATGGCTTCACGCGCCACCGCCTCGGGCGGCGCAAACAGCACGTTGGGGTCCAGATTGCCCTGCAGCGCGACACGGCCGCCGACACGGGCCCGTGCCGCGCCCAGGTTCACGGTCCAGTCCAGGCCGACGACATCGGCGCCGCAGTCGGCGATGGCGTCCAGCCACAGCCCGCCGCCCTTTGTGAAGACGATGACCGGCACCTGCGTGCCATCGGGCGCTTGCCGTTTCAGGCCCTGCACGACACGGCGTGTGTAGTCCAGGCTGAAACGCTGGAAGGCGCCATCGGCGAGCACACCGCCCCAGCTGTCGAAGACCATCAGCGCCTGCGCGCCGGCGTCGACCTGGGCGTTCAGATACGCCGTCACCGCCGCGGCATTGACGGCCAGGATGCGGTGCATCAGGTCGGGCCGGCCGTACAGCATGCGCTTGACGAGCCGGTAGTCGTCGGAGCCGCCGCCTTCGACCATGTAGCAGGCCAGCGTCCAGGGGCTGCCGGAAAAGCCGATGAGCGGCACACGGCCGTTCAGGGCGCGGCGGATCGACGTCACGGCGTCGAAGACATAACGCAGCTTGTCGAGATCGGGCGCCTGCAGCGCGGCCACCGCGGCTTCGTCGCGCAGCGGGTGCGCGAACTTCGGCCCTTCGCCGGCGCCGAAGCTCAGGCCCAGGCCCATCGCGTCGGGCACGGTGAGGATGTCGCTGAACAGGATGGCGGCGTCCAGCGGGTAGCGCTCCAGCGGCTGCAGCGTCACCTCGGTGGCGTACTGCGGGTTCGTCGCCAGGCCCATGAAGCTGTTGCCGGCCTTCACGCGTGCGGCCTTGTACTCGGGCAGGTAGCGCCCGGCCTGGCGCATCAGCCAGACCGGCGTGTGGCTGGTGGGCTGGCGCAGGCAAGCGCGCAGAAAGGTGTCGTTGGGCAGCGGCGGCGTCGGCATGCGTCGATTATCGGTGGCCCAGCCAGGCGGCCAGCACGGCGGTGGCCTCGCCCTGCGCGGCCTGCCACAGCGTTTCCGGCGGCAGCACACGCGTACCGGGCGTGGCCCGCGGCAACTGCAGCGCCAGCTGCACGGCCACCGCGGCCAGTGTGACCGCCCGCACCGGCTGTTCACGCTGCGGCACCATCCACTGCAGTTGCGCCAGCCACCAGGCGGCAAAACGCTGTGGCAGCGAGCCTTCGCTGGAAGCTCCCGCCGACTGCGCAGCGCGCAGGAACACCAGGTGCTCGAAGCCCAGCGCCGCCACCGCGCCTTCGGCCTGCGATGCAAAACCGGCCTTCAGCGCATGCGGCAGCAAGGCCGGTGCATGCGGCACGACGACGAGCAGGCGGCGCACGCCCTGCGCATGCAGGCGCTGCGCCAGATGCGGCAGCGTGTCGGGCTCGGGCGCAAAAAATGCATCGTCGCGGCCGTTGCTGTGGCGCGCACGTTCGAAGACGACGAAGGCGACATCGGCGGCCAGCGCCGTGCCCGCCTGCTGCAACGCTGCTGCGTCCACCGTCTGCAGCCCCCGCATCGCCGAGGTCAGAGGGCCTGCCGTCACGGCCGCCACC
>JBASTF010000845.1:0-2575 GCA_049274755.1 Rubrivivax sp.
TGCCCGGGCAGCTCGGTCTGCAAGGCCACGGCCTGCGGCGCGACGGTGACGACGCCAACCGGCGGCGGCGGCATGCCACCGCCTGGCGCCCCGCCCTGGGCGGCGTCCTTGCCGCTGCAGGCGGCCAGCAAGGCGGCAGCCAGGAGGGCCGGCAACACGGCCGGCAGGGAGGAGGTGATCGTCGTCGGATTGCGCAGCTTCACGAGGTGGGCCTTCTTCGCAGCAGGAAACAGCAAGCCACGCGGGTTCCGAGGCATTGACTCAGGACAAACGCGGGGGCTGTCGGGTGGAGCAGGCAGTATACATACAGTCTAGAATGTATGTTTGATGACGGCATCCAACTGCCGCTGCACTCCAACCCGAACATGGTACGCAAGACCAAGGAAGAAGCGCTTGTCACGCGCGGTCGCATCCTGGATGCCGCCGAGCGCCTGTTCCACGAACACGGTGTTTCCGGCACCTCGCTGCACCACATCGCGCAGGCCGCCGGTGTGACACGCGGTGCCGTCTACTGGCATTTCCAGGACAAGGGCGACCTCTTCAACGCGATGATGGACCGCATCGTGCTGCCGATGGAAGAAGAGTCCGACAGTCGCCTGGGCCGCCCCGACGACCCCACGCCCCTGCTCAGCCTGCGCGACCACCTGCTCGACGTGCTGCGCAGCCTGGCCAGCGACGACCGTGTGCGCCGGGTGTTCGAGATCGCCACACACAAGGTCGAATACGTCGGCGAGCTCGACGCCGTGCGTGTGCGCCACCTGCAGGCACGCGACAACTACGTGGCGCTGACCGAAGCCGCGCTGCGCAGCGCCCAACGCCTGGGCCAGGTGCCGCGCCAGCCTTCGGCACGCCAGCTGGCGCTGGGTTTCCATGCCCTCATCAAGGGGCTGATCCAGGACTGGACGCTGACGCCGGAGCGTTTCGACCTGATGGCCGTCGGGCGCAGCGCCATCGACGCCTACCTGCGCGGTGTGGCCGCGCCGCGTGCGCCGGCGGCATGACCGATTTGTTCGGCGCGCCGCCGCCGGCACCAGCATCGGGCAAACGTGCATCACGCAGCGCCGTGGCACCGGCGGCGCCCGACGCGCGGCTGCTGGAACTGGCTGCGGCCCTGCACGAACGCTACAGCGCGCGGTTGCACCTCGGCACCTCGTCCTGGTACTTCCCCGGCTGGGCTGGCCTGGTGTGGGCTGGCCAGCCCAGCCAGCCGACCTTGTCGCGCCATGGCCTGGAAGCCTATGCACAACACCCGCTGCTGAACACCGTCAGCCTGGACCGGGCCTTCTACCGGCCTGTCGACACCGCCACCTACGCCCGGCTGGCATCGCAGGTGGGACCGGACTTCCGCTTCGTCGTGAAAGCGGCGGCCCTGGTCTGCGACGCGACGCTGCGCGACCCCGCGAACGGCCGCGCGATGCTGCCGAACCCGCAGTTCCTGGACCCGGCCACGACCCTGGCGCAATGTGTGCGGCCCGCCGTCGACGGCCTGGGCGACAAGCTCGGGGTGCTGCTGTTCCAGATCTCGCCGCTGCCAGCGGAACTGCTGGTGGACCTTGGCGCCCTGCATGCGCGTTTCGCAGCGCTGTTCGACGCCGTCGCCGCCGCCCTGCCCGCCGGCGTGCTGGTGGCGCTGGAGCCACGCGACCCCGAACTGCTGACGCCGACATTGGCCCGTCTGCTGAAAGAACGCGGCCTGCGCTGCTGCCTGGGCCTGCACGACCGCATGCCGGCCGTCGAGGACCAGTTGGCGATGCAGCGTGCGCTGTGGCCTGGCGACCTGGTCTGCCGCTGGAACCTGCAGCGTGGCCTGCGCTACACGCAGGCGCGTGAACGCTGGGAACCCTTCGACCGCATCCAGGCCCCCGACCCCGCCACCCGCGAGGCGCTGGCGCGTGTGATGGCCGGCACGCTGAAAGCCGGCCGGCGTGTCTTCGTCACCATCAACAACAAGGCCGAGGGCTCGGCGCCGCTGTCGGTGATTGCGCTGGCCGAGGCCTTGCTGGCCCTGGGCTGACGGACAATCGCGGCGTGGACTACCCCGACTACAACCCCGCCCTGGCCAGCGAAGCGCTGTCCGACGACGAGCTCGACGCGCTCGACACCCTGCTGCAGGCCTTGCCCGGCGAGCAGGCGATGAACATCGAGGGCCTGGACGGTTACCTCACCGCCCTGCTCGTCGGCCCGCCGCGCTGGCTGCAGGGCAAAAGCGCCGGCTGGCTGCCGGCCGTCTGGGGCGGCGACGGCGAAGGCGCTGCGCCCTTCGCCAGCCAGAAGCAGCGCAAACGTGCCGCCGTGCTGGTGCTGCGCCACCTGCATGCCATCGACAGCCAGCTGCGTGGTGATGCCGAAGGCTGGGAGCCGGTGTTCAGCGTCGCCGAAACCGCCGAGCGCGAATTCGCCGATGCCGAGGACTGGTGCATCGGCTTTCTGCAGGCCGTGGCGCTGGACCCCGAGGCCTGGGCGCCGGTGTTCGACGATGCCGAACTCGGCCCGCAGCTGGTGCCGCTGGCCCTGCTGGGCGGCGACGACAGCAGCCTGTCCGCCGCCGACCGCGAACGCCTGGCCGACCCAGAGC
>JBASTF010000846.1:0-2478 GCA_049274755.1 Rubrivivax sp.
GGCTGGTGCTGGATGGCGCGGACCCGCAGCGCCTGCTGCTGATGACGTTTTCCCGCCGCGCCGCCGGCGAGATGGCGCACCGTGTCGGCCGCCTGCTGCGTGAGGCCCTGCGCCTGCCGGCGACAACGGCGCCGCCGGCCTTGCCCTGGTGCGGCACCTTCCACGGCATCGCAGCGCGGCTGCTGCGTGAACTGGCGCCGCAGATCGGCCTGGCCCCCGGCTTCAGCGTGCTGGACCGCGCCGACGCGCAGGAGCTGATGGGCCTGACGCGCCACACGCTCGGGCTCTCGGCCACGACCCAGCGTTTCCCGCTGGCCGGCACCTGCCTGGCCATCCATTCGCGGGCCGTCAACAGCACGGCAGCGCTGTCCCCGCTGCTGGCCGACCACTACCCCTGGGTCGCCAGCTGCGAAGCCCAGCTGCAGCAGTTGTTCGCCGCCTACGCCGCCGAGAAACAGCGCCAGCAACTGCTGGACTACGACGACCTGCTGCTGCTGTGGTGGCACCTGATGCAGCAGCCGGCGCTGGCCGCCGCCATCGGTGGCCGCTTCGACCATGTGCTGGTCGACGAGTACCAGGACACGAACCGCCTGCAGGCCGGCATCCTGCGGGCGCTGCAGCCCGAGGGCCGCGGCCTCACCGTCGTCGGCGACGATGCGCAGTCGATCTACGCCTTCCGCGCCGCCGAGCTGCGCAACATGCTCGACTTCCCGCAGCAGTTCGACCCACCGGCCCAGGTGCTGACGCTGGAGCGCAACTACCGCTCGACGCAGCCGCTGCTGGCTGCCTCCAACGCCGTCATCGCGCTGGCCAGCGAGCGTTATGCCAAGCAGCTGTGGAGCGACCGCGCCTCGTCGGCCCAACCCCGACTGGTGACGGTGGCCGACGAAGCCGACCAGGCACGCTGGGTCGCCGACGAGGTGTTGCGCCGGCGTGAACAAGGCCTGCTGCTGAAGCGCCAGGCCGTGCTGTTCCGCACCGCCAGCCACAGCGCGGCGCTGGAGCTGGAACTGGTGCGGCGCAACATCCCCTTCGTCAAATACGGTGGCCTGCGTTTCCTGGAAAGCAGCCATGTGAAAGACCTGCTGGCCCTGCTGCGCTGGGCGGAAAACCCGCGCAGCCGCCTGGCCGGCTTCCGCGTGGCACGCCTGGTGCCCGGCCTGGGCCCGGCGAGTGCGGCACGGCTGCTCGACGCGATGGCCGCTGCCGACGACGCCCCTGCCGCGCTGCGCAACTGGAAACCACCGGCTGCCGCAGCGCTGGACTGGGCAGCCCTGCGCGACACCTGGCAAGCCTTGCACAGCCAGCAGCGGGGCTGGCCTGCCGAACTGGGCGCGGCCCTCGACTGGTACCAGCCCCAACTCGAACGCCTGCACGACGACGCCCGTGTGCGCCGCGCCGACCTGGACGCATTGCTGCGCATCGCCGCCGGCCATGCCTCGCGCGAACGTTTCCTCACCGAACTGGCGCTGGACCCGCCGGAAGCCAGCAGCGACGAATCCGGCCCGCCACACCGCGACGAGGACTATCTGGTGCTGTCGACCATCCACTCGGCCAAGGGCCAGGAATGGAACGCCGTCAACATCCTCAACGTCGTCGACGGCTGCATGCCGGCCGATGTCGCCACCGGCAGCCATGGCGAGATCGAGGAAGAACGCCGCCTGCTCTACGTGGCGATGACACGTGCACGCGACCATCTGAACCTGCTGGTGCCGCAGCGGTTCCACGTCACGCAGCAGCGGCGCTGGGGCGACACGCATTTGTACGCCGCGTTGACGCGCTTCATCCCGCCAGCGCTGGCCGGCGAGCTCTTCGAGCAGGTGGCCAGCACAGCGCCGGCCACGGCGGCGCTGGCGGCTGCATTCGGCGAAGCCCAGCATTTCGACGCGAACACCGCGTTACGCAGCCGCTGGTAGGCGTGCAGAATCGCGGCACTGCCCGCCTGCCGCGAAAGAAGGCCTGCCATGCCCACACCTGCCGACAACCGCCGCCCCGCCGCTGAGGGCGACAGCCGCCACCAGTTGCTGCGCCGCCTGGGCGCGCAGGCACACCAGCTGCGCGCCACGACGCGCGCGGCCGACCACTTCGTGGCGCTGGGTGTGCCGGAAGACCGCGACACGGGCTCCTGGCTGATGTCCAGCGCCGTGGACCTCGCGGCCGAGGTGGCGCAGGACATCGACGGCCTGGCCCGTGGCCTGAAGGAAGCGCCGGCCGATGCCGGCTTCGGCCAGGTGGTGCAGAAGCTGCGCGTGCGTGCACACCAGCTGCACGCGGCGGCACGTGCAGCCGACCACTTCATGGACCTGGACAGCCGCGACGACCGCGAAACGGCCGGCTGGCTGATCGCCACGGCGCGCACGCTGGCCGACCGGCTGGCGGCCGAGATCGACGACGGTGCCGGTGGCATGCAGAAACAGCGCCCGGTCGAAGCCAACGTCATCGACGCCAACGACGCCGGCCTGGTGCGGCGTGTGGCCC
>JBASTF010000847.1:0-1917 GCA_049274755.1 Rubrivivax sp.
GGCGGCACCCGCTGTTGCGCAGCGCCGCCCGGCGCTGGCGGCGATGACCGACGGCCCCTTCTACCCGCCGGCACGCTGGCGCGAACGCTGGAGCGACTGGGACGCCGACCTCGTGCATGTGCAGCGCGATGGCCGCACGCTGACGGCCCGCGGCGAACACCTGGCGCTGGCGCTGCAGGTGGCCGACGGTGACGGCCGCGCGATCGACGGCGCCGAGATCGAGATCTGGCAATGCGACGCGCTGGCCGCCTACCGCCACCCGCGTGTTGTCACCACAGCCGAGGGCTTCGATCCCGGCTTCCAGGGTTTCGGCAGCCTGCGCAGCGCACGCGATGGCAGCGCCCGCTTCCTGACGATCAAGCCCGTGCCCTACCCGGGCCGCACGCCGCACATCCACCTGAAACTGCGCCACGCCAGTTTCGGCGAGCTGACGACCCAGCTCTTTGTCGCCGGCGACCCGGGCAACGATGGCGATTTCCTCTGGCGTTCACTGCAGCCCGCCGACCGCGCGGCGCTGGCGATGGCACTGCGCCCCGGTCGCGATGGCCCACGCTGGCAGGTGCAGCAGTTGCTGACGGTGCCGGCCTGAAGCACCGCCCCGCCCCGGTGCGCACCAGGGCCGGGAATGCTTGCACGCTTTTTGCGAACGGGCGTCCCATGCCCGACACCGCGACCGGTCACGCAGCCACCAGCCCCATCCTCGCCTACCTGCAGCAGCTGCACGCCCGCTTCCGCGACGACAAGCGCGGCCAGGTGGCGACCTACATTCCCGAGCTCGCCAAGGCCGATCCGGCCTGGTTCGGCATCACCATCGCCACCGTCGACGGCCAGGTCTACGAGGTCGGCACGACCCGCCAGCCGTTCACGATCCAGTCCATCTCCAAGCCGCTGGTCTACGGCATCGCGCTGGAAGACCGCGGTGTCGAGACGGTGCAGCGCACCGTCGGCGTCGAACCCTCGGGCGAAGCCTTCAACGCCATCAGCCTGGAAGCCGGCACCGGCCGGCCGATGAACCCGATGATCAACGCCGGCGCCATCGCCACTGCCTCGCTGGTGGCCGGCGACACGCCGGCGGCACGGCTGGCGCGTGTGGTCGATGCGATCTCGGCCTATGCCGGGCGGCCGCTCGACATCGACGAGACGGTGTTTGCGTCGGAACGCGACACCGGCCACCGCAACCGCGCCATCGGCCACATGCTGCGCAACTACGGGATCATCGGCGACGACCCCGAACCGGCGCTGGACCTGTACTTCCGCCAGTGTTCGCTGCTGGTCGACGGCCGCGACCTGGCGCTGATGGCGGCCACGCTGGCCAACGGCGGCATCCACCCGCTGACCGGTGCACGCGCCGTGGCGGCCGAACACGTGGGCCCCATTCTCAGCGTGATGACGACCTGCGGTGTCTACGACCTGACCGGCGAATGGGTCTACCACGTGGGCATGCCGGCCAAGAGCGGCGTCGGCGGCGGCATCATCGCCGTGCTGCCGGGGCAGCTGGGCATCGGCGTGTTTTCGCCGGCACTCGACGAACGTGGCAACAGCGTGCGGGGCGTCGAGGTCTGCAAGGCCTTGTCGCGTGAACTCGGCCTGCACTTCCTGCAGCCGCCGCAGGCCGCGCCGTCGACGGTGCGCGCGCGCTACTCGCTGGCGACGATGCGCTCGAAGCGCCGCCGCAGCACGGCCGAGCAGGCACTGCTGGACCAGACCGGCGCTGCCGCCGCCGTCTGGGAACTGCAGGGCGACCTGCGGTTTGCAACGCTGGAACCGGTGCTGCGCGACATCGCCGCAGCCGGCGACACGCTGCTGTGCGTGGTGCTGGACTTCAAGCGCGTGACCCGGGCCGACGACGCCGCCACACGCATGCTGGCCGCCCTGGTGGCCGGCGGTGCGCCGCGTGGCCTGCGTGTCGTGCTGACC
>JBASTF010000848.1:0-6287 GCA_049274755.1 Rubrivivax sp.
GCTGCGCGACACGCCGCTGGCGGCCGCCGATCTGCGGGCGATGGCGCGCCAGGCGGCCCAGGCCTCGTTCCTCGGCGATGCCGCCAAACAGGCGGCGATCGCCGCCATCGCTGCGTTCCCGCTAGACTGAGGGCGCCGGCAGCGATGCCGGCAAAGCGTTCTCAGGGCGGGGTGGAAGTCCCCACCGGCGGTATGCGGGTTTTGGCCCGCGAGCCCGCGAGCGCCCGCTGCCGCCCTTGTGGCAGCGGGGTCAGCAGACCTGGTGCGATGCCAGGGCCGACGGTCACAGTCCGGATGAAAGAGCAACGCGTCATGGGTGGCCCGGCGGCCTGCGCCGGGCTGTGCCTGTGCGTGCGCCAGCCCTGATTCTTTGTCCTGACCCTCCATGAGGAAGACCATGAATCAGACCACCAAGACCTCTGCTCCCCGCCGCATCGCCGTGATCTCGGCGCAATGGCATTCCGACATCGTCGGCCGCGCCCGCGACAGTTTTGTCGCGACGATGGCGCGTCAGGGCTGGCCGCCGGGCGAGATCGACTGCCTGGATGCGCCGGGCGCCTTCGAGATCCCGCTGCTGGCGCAGGCGCTGGCACGTGGCGGGCGCCATGCCGCCATCGTGGCCTGCGCGCTGGTGGTCGACGGCGGCATCTACCGCCACGACTTCGTCGCCGCGGCCGTCATCGACGGCCTGATGCGTGTGCAGCTGGACAGCGGCGTGCCGGTGCTCAGCGTGGTGCTGACGCCGCAGCACTTCCACGCGCACGACGAACACCAGCGCTTTTTCGCCGAGCACTTCGTCATCAAGGGCGAAGAAGCGGCGCGTGCCTGCGCCGCCGTGCTGGCGCCTGGCTACCTGCAGGCGTTGGCGACGGTGTAGTCGATCACCTTGAGCTTGCCGGCGATGATGTCGGCCTTGGCGGCATCCACCTTGGCCTTCATCGCCGGCGTCACCAGCCTGGCGTTGTGCTCGTCCATCGCGTAGTCGACGCCACCTTCCTTCAGCCCCAGCGCGGTGATGCCGGGCTGCACACCCTTGAAGGCGTTGTAGACCGCGAGGTCGACCCGCTTGACCATGCTGGTCAGCATCGTGCCGGGGTGCAGGTGGTTCTGGTTGCTGTCGACGCCGATGGCCAGGATGCCGCCGTCCTTGGCCGCCTGCATGATGCCGAAGCCGGTGGTGCCGGCGGCCGAGAACACGACGTCCACGCCTTGTGCGATCTGCGCCTTCGTCAGCTCGGCGCCACGTGGCGGGTCGGTCCAGGCGGCATTCGTCGTGCCCGTCATGCTGGAGAAGGTCTGCACCTGCGGGTTGGCGTACTTCGCGCCCTGCTCGTAGCCGCAGAGGAACTTGCGCACCAGAGGAATGTCCTGGCCGCCGACGAAGCCCACCTTGGCGTTTTTGCTTGCCATCGCTGCCAGCATGCCGACGAGGAAACTGCCTTCGTGTTCACGGTAGACGAAGCTCTGCACATTGGGCAGCGGCACCACCATGTCGACGATGGCGAAGCGGCGGTTCGGGAACTCCTTGGCCACCTTCTCGATGCTGCTGGCCTGCGGGAAGCCGATGCCGACGATGGGGTCGGCGCCGCGTTCGGCAAAACGCCGCGCCGCCTGCTCACGCTGCGCGGCGTTGGCGATCTCGAACTCGAGATAGGGTTTGCCGGTTTCCTTCTTCCACAGCTCGGCGCCGCGCCAGGCCGCTTCGCCGAAGGACTTGTCGTTTTTGCCGCCGAGCTCGTAGATCACTGCGGGCTCGGCGGCTGCCCAGGCCGCCAGCATGCAGCCGGCGGCCAGCACCAGGCCGCGCTTCATCAGAAGCTCAGCTTGGCCTGCACACCGAAGGTGCGCGGGTCGTTGATGAAGCCGGTGAGGTTGTTGAAGTCGATGGCGCCGACGGCCCGGATCTGGTTCGTGATGTTGCGCACGTAGCCGGCCACGTCGTAGCGGCCGTTGCCCCAGGTGTAGCCCAGGCGCAGGCCCCCTTCGACCAGCGACTTGCCGGTGAACTCCACGCTCTCGTAGAGGAAGAAGTTGACCTTGCTGCGGTAGACCCAGTCGGTGAAGGCATAGACCTCGCCGCTGCCGACCGGCTGCGTGTACTTCAGCGTGAAGCTGCCTGTGACCTTGGGCGCCTGCGGCAGCGGGTTGCCGTCGATGAAGGCGTAGCGCACGCCGTTGATCGTCGTCGTCGGGTCGGTCACCGTGCAGGCCGCACAGACGCCGACCTTGAGGTCGGCGTCCTTGATCTTCGTGTCGTTGTAGCCGATGCCGATGCTGGCCAGCAGCTGGTCGGTCAGCAGTGCCTGCAGGTCGAGCTCGAAGCCGCGGCCCGTGGCCTTCTCGGCGTTCAGCAGGATCACCGAGTTCGCGCCGCCGCCGACGGCCGTGACCTGCAGGTCCTTCACCGTGTAGTTGAAGACACCGAAGTTCAGCCGCGCGCGGCGGTTCATCAGGTCGGCCTTCACGCCGGCCTCGAACGAGGTGTTGTTCTCGGGCCCGGCCACCGACTTGCCGTTGAAG
Source organism: Rubrivivax sp. (assembly GCA_049274755.1). Classification (GTDB taxonomy): domain Bacteria; phylum Pseudomonadota; class Gammaproteobacteria; order Burkholderiales; family Burkholderiaceae_C; genus Rubrivivax. The sequence goes on from JBASTF010000848.1 coordinate 2,521, forward strand.
GCCCCGGCGCTCTGCACGCTGCTGGCGCGGAAGCCGGTGGCGGCGCGGGCATAGACGTTCAGGTCCTTGCTGACGGTGTAGGTGCCGCTGAAGTCCCAGCTGAGCTTGTTGTCCTTGGGACGGGCCGAGAGGTTGCCGTCCTGCTCCAGCGCCGCCAGCTGGGTCATCGTGCACTTCAGCGGCCCGCTGCCGGGAATGCCCAGCGTCGGCCCGACGCAAGGCGCGAAGCCGCTGGCCCAGTAGTCCTCGACCGTGAGGTCCTTCTTGTCGGTGGTGTAGCGCAGGCCGCCACGCAGCTTCAGCGCCGGGCTCACGGCGACGTTCAGCGCGCCGAACACGGCATAGGCGTTGTTCTTCTGGCGGATGCGCTGGTAGCCGTCCTGCACATTGCCGTTCGGCGAGTCGTAGCTGAAGCTCTCGATCTTGTAGTCCTCGCTGAAGATGAACAGGCCGGCCTGCCAGTTCAGCGCGCCCTTGCGGTTGCTTTCGAAGCGGAACTCCTGCGTCAGCTGCTTGTGCTTGGGCATGCCGTCGGCGGTTTCCGACGAAAACGGGATGCCGGTGTTCGGCGGCGTCGTGAAGGCGTTGCCGGTGCCGCCGTCGATGTCGCCGCGGTTGAAGGTGGTCAGCGTTTCGTAGCCGGTGATGGCGTTCAGCGCCAGCTCGGGGCCCAGCGCGATGCGCAGCCGCGCGTTGGCACCCTTGATGCGCAGCCGCGATTCGTTGGCGCCGTCGAAGCTGACCTTGGCTTCGTCGAAGCCGTCGACCAGGTCGTTGGTGCCCTTCTTGATGATGTTGGCGCGGAACAGCCGCGCCGAGCCGTCGAGGTCGCGCACATGGGCGTTCAGCAGCGCGCTGAAGTCCTTGCTCGGCTCGATCAGCATCTGGGCGCGGAAGGCGGTGTCGCGGTAGCCCTCGAAGCGCTGCGTCGGGCCGGCGGGGTTGACGTTGTCCACCCAGTCGCTGCGGCTCTGGTTCAGCAGCGAGAAGCGTGTCGACACCGTGTCGCTGAACGGCACCGTCACCGCGCCTTCGAGGTTGACGGTGTTGTAGGTGCCGTAGGACAGGCTGCCATAGCCTTCCATCTTCTTGCCCGGCTTCACCGAGTTGAACTTCACCACGCCGGCGGGCGTGTTGCGGCCGAACAGCGAGCCCTGCGGGCCACGCAGCACTTCCACGCTTTCCAGGTCGAAGGCCGGGAAGCCCTTCAGGATGGGGTTCTCCTGCACCACGTCGTCGTAGACCAGGCTCACCGGCTGCGAGGCGTTGAGCCGGAAGTCGGTGTTGCCGTAGCCGCGGATGTAGAAACGCGGGAAGGCGCGGCCGAACGAGGACTCGATGTTCAGGCTGGGCACGCGGCCCGAGAGCATGCGGATGTCCTGGCCACCGGTGTTCAGCACGTCCAGGATCTCGGGCTGCAGCACGCTGGCCGAAACCGGCACTTCCTGGATGTTCTCCAGCTTGCGTTCGGCCGTGATGTTGATCGTCGTCAGCTTGCCGGGCTCGGCGGTCTGCGCCTGTGCACCGAGATGCAGCGCGGCGATGGCGGCGGCTGCCAGTGCATGGTGCACATGGCGGGGACGGGTGAACTGCATGAATCCTCCAGGCATGGTCTGTGAGCACTCGTGGTGCAAACCGCGTGCCACGGTGCACACGCATGATCGCGTGGCCGGTCGCGGCTGTCTGTCACACTCGACGGCGCTGATGCTGATTCGCAACAACCGCCCCCGATGCTGACCACCGCCCAACGCCAGGCCTACGCCGACGACGGCTACCTCGTGCTGCCCGGCTTCTGCCCACCCGCGGCGGTGGCCGAGGCCGTGGCCCGGGCGCAGGCCCTGGTAGCGGCCTTCGAGCCCGCTGCCGGCACCGGCGTGTTCAGCACCCACGACCAGGCCGGCCGTGCCGACGCCGCGCTGATCGCCTCGGCCGAGGCCGTGCACTGCTTCTTCGAGGAAGAGGCCTTCGACGCCGGCGGCCGCATGGTCGTGCCCAAGGAGCGCTCGATCAACAAGATCGGCCATGCGCTGCACGACCTGGACCCGGTGTTCCAGCGTTTTTCGCATGGCCCCGAGCTGGCGGCGCTGGCCGATGGCATCGGCCTGCAGCAACCCCAGGTCTGGCAGTCGCAGCTGATCTTCAAGCAGCCGGGCATCGGCGGCGAGGTGCGCTGGCACCAGGACGCCACCTTCTTCGTCACCACGCCGCACAGCGTGGCGACCTTCTGGTTTGCGCTGGAAGACGCGGCGCTGGACAACGGCTGCCTGTGGGTGGAACCCGGCGGCCACCGCGGGCCGCGGGGTGTGCTGCGCGAACGCTTCCACCGCGACGGCGAGCGCCTGCGCATCGAGACGCTGGACAGCACACCCTGGCCCGACAGCGCCACTGCCGTGCCACTGCCGGTGCCAGCCGGCACCCTGGTGCTGTTCCATGGCCTGTTGCCGCACTACAGCGCCGCCAACCGCAGCCCACGTTCGCGCCTGGCTTACACCTTGCACGTCACCGATGGCCGCAGCGTCTATGCGCCCGGCAACTGGCTGCAGCGTTCGCCGGGTTTTGCGCCGCGCGGCCTGCTGATCTGATCTGACGGCGCCGCGGCCGGCAGCGCTCAGGCCGGCCGGTACTGTTTCACGCGCCGCGGCCATCTTGTGTCAAGGCCCTGCAGCGGCCGGCGCGGCTGCCGATAGGGCTCCGATGAGCCGTGAACTGTTAGCCGTTGCCTACGACCCCGGGGTCGTGCTGCTGTCCATCCTGGTGGCCGCCTTTGCGTCCTATGCGGCGCTGGACCTGGCACGCCGTGTGCACGAACACCGCCGCTGGGGCGCCGTGCTCTGGGTGGGGGCCGGCGCGCTGGTGATGGGGTCGGGCATCTGGGCCATGCACTTCATCGGCATGCTGGCGATGTCGCTGCCGATCGAGTTCGCTTTTGCGCCGTCCACGACCCTGGTGTCCTGGGTGGCCGCCGTGGGCGTGTCGGTGGTGGCGCTGGGCATCGCCGCCCGCGAAACGCTGACACCGCGCACGCTGGGCATCGGCGCGCTGGTGATGGGTGGCGGCATCTGCGCGATGCACTACACCGGCATGGCGGCGCTGGAGATGGCGCCCGGCATCATCTGGGACTGGCGCTGGGTTGCCGGCTCGGCCTTCATCGCCTGCGGCGCTTCGGCCGTGGCCTTGCTGATCTTCTTCGGCATGCGCCGCCTCAGCGGCTGGCGCTTCCGCGCCGCGCAGACCGGCGCCGCCCTCGTGATGGGGCTGGCGATCAGCGGCATGCATTACAGCGGCATGGCCGCGGCCGGTTTCCCGGCCGACGCGCTGTGCCTCAGCGCCAACGGCCTGGGCGGGCGCAGCCTGGGCATCGTGATCCTGGTGGCCACCGTCGTGCTGCTGTCCATCGCCTTGTTCACGACGGCGATGGACGCAAGGCTGCAGGCCCATGCCCAGCGGCTGACACGTTCGCTGTCCGACGCCAACGCCGAACTGCAGCGCATGGCCTTCGTCGACCTGCTGACCGGCCTGCCGAACCGGGCGCTGTTCGAAGACCGTTTGCGCCAGGCCGTGGCGCGGGTGGAACGCAGCCACGCACGCTCGGTGGGCGCGCAGCGCCTGGCCCTGCTGTTCGTCGACCTGGACGGCTTCAAGCCCATCAACGACGGCTACGGCCATGCCGCCGGCGACGAGGTGCTGCGCCAGGTGGCGACCCTGCTGCGCCAGGGCCTGCGCCGCAGCGACAGGCTGGCGCGCTGGGGCGGCGAGGAGTTCCTGCT
>JBASTF010000849.1:0-1695 GCA_049274755.1 Rubrivivax sp.
CGCGCGGCCGGCGTGGCCGTGGTCGGGCTGGGCGGCGTCGGCTCCTGGGCTGTCGAAGCCCTGGCACGCAGCGGCGTCGCACGGCTGGTGCTGGTCGACCTGGACCATGTCGCCGAGTCCAACATCAATCGCCAGATCCAGGCCCTGGGCCAGACCCTGGGCCAGGCCAAGGGCGAGGCGCTGCGTGAGCGCATCGCCGACATCCATCCCGGCTGCGAGGTGTTGCTCGTCGACGCGTTTGTCGGCGCCGACAACTGGCCGGCCCTGCTGCCGGCGCCGGTGGACCTGCTGATCGATGCCTGCGACCAGGTGCGCGCCAAGGCGGCGCTGGCGGCCTGGGGCCTGGCCCAGGGTGTGTCCGTGGTCTGCGCCGGTGCTGCCGGCGGCAAACGCCAGGCGCAGCGTGTGGAGGTCGAGGACCTGGCCGAAGTCACGCACGACCCGCTGCTGGCCAGCCTGCGCCAGCGCCTGCGCAAGGACCATGGCGCACCGCGCCAGGGCCGCATCGGGCTGCGCTGCGTGTTCTCGCGCGAGAGTGTCGCCAGCCCGGCCGATGCCGACTGCGCCGTCGACGGCACGCTGAACTGTGCCGGCTACGGTTCCAGCGTGGCCGTCACCGCCACCTTCGGCATGGTGGCCGCCGGTGAAGCCATCGCAGAGCTGTTGCGCTGAGGCCTCTTCAAACGGCCGCAAATTTCTGGCTATAATGTGAGGCTCTGCGGACGGGTCGTTAGCTCAGTCGGTAGAGCAGCGGACTTTTAATCCGTTGGTCGCGTGTTCGAGTCACGCACGACCCACCACGTGACGCAGAAAATCTCGGGCTCTTAGCTCAGTTGGTAGAGCAGCGGACTCTTAATCCGTTGGTCGAGTGTTCGAGTCACTCAGGGCCCACCAAAAATCTTGGTTAGAAAACAAGGACTTAGCGCGAGCTAAGTCCTTTTTTCTTGGGCGCATCGGACGGATGCTTCCGTCGGTTGTGACGGATTTGTGCCGTAGATCGGCGCGTGCGCACTGGCTGCACACGTGGTGCGCGTTGCTTCCCCTCTCGCTCTCACCGCATCGCGCGGCCTCGTCCGGCAACGGTGCTGCGGTCGCGCCGCGCGGCCGGCCAACGCGTCCGCCCTGTCCTGAGAAGTGTTCTTATCAGGACGTCGTTTAGCGGCGGAAAAGCGCGAGGTACCGAGGCCCCTCGGCTGACCGGTTTGCTGCACTCACCGGCCGGGCAACCCGCACCAGCGAGTAGTTCTGGACGGCCATCAGCCGCCATTCGGCGATCGGCCGATGAGCAGACACTCGATCATCGACGTTGGACCACTGGCGCGGCCGAAATCGCGCCTTTCCTGCCATCGCTCCGGATTGGATGAATCGGGCGCGGTAACCTCGCCTCGTGCAGCGCAAGACCATCGTCATCGTCACGCCCGCGCTGGCTGACGCGAACAACGGCAACTGGCAGACGGCCCGACGCTGGGCCCGCATGCTGCGAGGTTCGTACGGCGTTCGCTTGGCTTCGGATTGGCATGGGGGCGACGAGGCCCTCACGCTCGCGCTGCACGCCCGCCGCTCCGCAGCCGCTCGTGCAACAGAAGTTGTGCTCAAGCCGCAAGAGAAGTTGTGTTCTATGCGGCGAGGGGGCGAGCGGCTGGAAACACTACGCCGATTCACCCGTCGCAGCAACGCCGCTGGCGCCGCGCGATT
>JBASTF010000850.1:0-3621 GCA_049274755.1 Rubrivivax sp.
CGCGGCACCAGCGGCGCCACGTGGCGGCGGCCGAAACCGGCCGGCGCCGTCACCCGCAAGTGGCCGCTGGCCTTCACGCCGCCGGCGCTGACGCTGGCCTCGGCATTCGCCAGGTCGGCCAGCAGGCGCTGGCAGTCTTCGAGGAAGGCACTGCCTTCGTGGGTCAGCGTGATGCGGCGCGTCGTGCGTACCAGCAGCTTCACGCCCAGGCGCTCTTCCAGCGCGTCGATGCGGCGGCCGATCACCGCCGGCGCCACGCCCTCCGCATTGGCCGCCGCCGTCAGGCTGCCGCGCGTGGCCACGGCGGCAAAGGATTCGATCTGTTTCAGCCGGTCCATGCTTGGACTATGCATTAAATCCGCACAAATCTTCGGAGATTCCGGGGCTTAATGCTGTTGAGCGTATCGAATAAAGTCCCGTGCGCGCGGCGTTTGCCGCTTGCCGTTCTCCCATTCCACCCCGAGCCCAGCCATGACCGACCGCATCCAGCACCACCGCCTGCAAGTCGCCGCCAACCTGGCCAGCTTCATCGACACCGAGGTGTTGCCCGGCACCGGCGTCGCGCCGGCCGCGTTCTGGGCCGGCTTCGACGCCCTGGTCGCCGACCTGGCGCCGAAAAACGCCGCGCTGCTGGCCGAACGCGACCGCCTGCAGGTCGAGCTGGATGCCTGGCACAAGCAGCACCCCGGCCCGATCAAGAAGATGGGCAAGTACCGCAAGTTCCTGGAGAGCATCGGCTACCTGGTGCCGGTGCCGAACAAGGTGAAGGCGACGACAAAAAACGTCGATGCCGAACTGGCCTTGCAGGCCGGCCCGCAGCTGGTGGTGCCGATCACCAACGCGCGCTACGCGCTGAACGCCGCCAACGCACGCTGGGGCAGCCTGTACGACGCGCTGTACGGCACCGATGTTCTGCCCGAGACCGGCGGTGCCGAGAAGGGCAAGGGCTACAACCCGGTGCGTGGTGCCAAGGTCATCGAATACGCGCGTTACGTGCTGGACCGCACCGCGCCGCTGGCCAAGGGCTCGCACATCGACAGCACCGGCTACACGGTGAAGGACGGTGCACTCGCCGTGACGCTGAAGAACGGCAGCACCGTCGCGCTGAAGAAGCCGGCGCAGTTCGTTGGTTTCCAGGGCGATGCGGCGGCGCCGTCGTCGGTGCTGCTGCAGCACAACGGCCTGCACCTGGACATCCGCATCGACCGCAGCACGGCCATTGGCGCCGGCGACGCAGCGGGCGTGGCCGACCTGGTGCTGGAAGCCGCGCTGTCGACGATTCTCGACCTCGAGGACTCGGTGGCCGTCGTCGATGCCGACGACAAGGTGCAGGCCTACGGCAACTGGCTGGGCATCCTGAAGGGCACGCTGACCGAAACCTTCAGCAAGGGCGGCCAGACGCTGACCCGCGGCCTGAACCCCGACCGTGTCTACACCGGCCCCAAGGGCGAAGCCGTCACGCTGCATGGCCGCAGCCTGCTCTTCGTGCGCAACGTCGGCCACCTGATGAGCAACCCGGCCATCCTCTGGGGCGAGGGCGCGAAGGAGATTCCGGAAGGCATCCTAGACGCGGTGGTGACCACCGCGATCGCACTGCACGACCTGCAGCGCCGCGGCAACAGCCGCGCCGGCAGCGTCTACATCGTCAAGCCCAAGATGCACGGCCCGGCCGAGGTGGCCTTTGCCAGCGAGCTGTTCGGCCGCGTCGAACAGCTGCTGGGCCTGCCGAAGGCGACGGTGAAGCTGGGCATCATGGACGAGGAGCGCCGCACCAGCGTGAACCTGAAGGCCTGCATCGCCGCCGCGGCCGACCGCGTGGCCTTCATCAACACCGGCTTCCTGGACCGCACCGGCGACGAGATGCACACGGCCATGCAGGCCGGGCCGATGCTGCGCAAGGGCGACATGAAGACCACGGCCTGGATCCAGGCCTACGAGCGCAACAACGTGCTGGTGGGCCTGCAGTGCGGGCTGCGCGGCAAGGCGCAGATCGGCAAGGGCATGTGGGCCATGCCCGACCTGATGGCGGCGATGCTGCAGCAGAAGATCGTGCACCCGCTGGCCGGCGCCAACACCGCCTGGGTGCCCAGCCCGACGGCGGCCACGCTGCATGCGCTGCACTACCACCAGGTGAACGTCTTCCAGGTGCAGAAGGGCCTGGAGAAGGTCGATGCCGACCGGGAACGCGACGGCATCCTCGAAGGCCTGCTCAGCGTGCCGGTGGCGAAGAAGCCGAAGTGGACCGACGAGCAGAAGCAGCAGGAGCTGGACAACAACGCCCAGGGCATCCTGGGCTACGTCGTGCGCTGGGTCGACCAGGGCGTGGGCTGCTCCAAGGTGCCCGACATCCACAACGTCGGCCTGATGGAAGACCGCGCCACGCTGCGCATCAGCAGCCAGCACATGGCGAACTGGCTGGTGCACGGTGTCGTCACCAAGGCCCAGGTGAAGAGCACCTTGAAGCGCATGGCCAAGGTCGTCGACAAGCAGAACGCCGGCGACGCGGCCTACCAGAACATGGCCGGCCGCTTCGATGCCAGCGCTGCGTTCCAGGCTGCCAGCGACCTGGTGTTCCAGGGCGTGGCCCAGCCCAGCGGCTACACCGAGCCGCTGCTGCATGCCTGGCGGCTGAAGGTGAAGGCCTCAGCCTGAGGTCACGCTGACGCCAGGCCTGTCAGGGCCTGGCGGCACACCTGCCCGGCCCTGAACAACACCATCTCCTGCCAGTCGTCGAAGGGCGGGAAGAAGTGGTCGCGCAGCGCGTCGCGGATGCGCGCGGCTTCGGCGCTGCGCGGGTCGCCGTGCTGCCACAGCCAATGGTCGTCGCGCAGCACGGTTTCGCCGCGCGGCGGCTGGTAGGTACCGAACTCCAGCGCGACAAACGCGATGTCGGCATGGGCCAGCGCCCGCTCGTAGCCGAACTCCGTGAGGCCGAACTTCTCCTGCGAGCTGCTGGTGCCCAGCAGCGGCTCGGTGACGCTGTCGCCCCACCAGCGGCGCGCGCGCTGCACACGGGCGCTGCCCGGGGCGTGGTTGCAGATCGGCTCGCCATAGCCATACGGGCCCAGGCCGGTGTGCAGGTCGACGATGGCCACCGTCCTGGCACGGCCCAGGTTCTTCGCCAGGATGGCTTCGCTGGTGCGGCGCGCCCAGGTCGGGCCGCTGCCACCGTAGAAGATGCCGTCGGCATGGGTGTACTGCCCGGTGCTGCGCGCAAAACGCTCAGCGGCCGCGCCATGCCGGGCGGCGTAGGCGGCGACCTGGCTTTCCGATTGCGCCAGCGTTGCGGCGTCCAGCGCCGGCGGGCAGTAGGCCGCGTGCAGTTCGGCATAACCCGGGTTGGCCGGCAGCGGCTGCGTGAAGTCGATCCAGTTGCGGTTCAGGTCCACGTTCTCTTCGGTCACGCGCCGCTGCCAGGCGAAGCCGTGCGGGTTCACTGCATGCAGCAGCAGCACGGCGGTGTTGCGCGGCAGCGCCGGCGGCTGGCGCAGCAGCGCGATCTGCGGGCCGCTGCCGGCAAAACCTTCGACGCCGTGGGTGGCCGAGATGACGACCAGCACCCGGGCCGCGTCGTCGGGGCCCAGCCAGGCGGTGTCGCAGGACAAGGCCTCGCCCTGCGGG
>JBASTF010000851.1:0-3108 GCA_049274755.1 Rubrivivax sp.
GTTCGGCGAGATCGCGCGCCGCCTGCGCCTGCGCCTGCTGCCCGGCACACCGCAGACGACCAACCTGGCCGAGCTGTTCCAGCTGCTGTTCGAGCCCGCCGACGCGGCCTGGGTGGCGCAGCTGGACGCACCGACGCTGGCGCGTGTGGCCGCCCTGCTGACGCCCGGTGACGGCGCACCCTGGCGCGTGGCGATGCTGGACGCCATCACCATCCTCGTCAGCGCCGTGCATGCGGGTGGTTATGCACCGGCACTGCGCCAGCGCATGGATGCGGACCAGCTGGCCGGCGAACCCTTCCGCCAGCTGGCACGCGCGGCCGAACAGGTGCGCGACGCGGTGCTCGAAGGCCGCCAGGCCGACGCACTGCGCGAGGCCCACTACCTGCGTGCCCTGCTCGATGCCTGCCGCCGCGCCGCCGGCAGCGTGACGCAGCACCTGGAGGAGTTCGGCATCTCGGTGGACATCGTCTACGAGGTCGACCAGCTGCAGCAGCGCGCCGAACGCATCGAACTGCTGCTGGACTGCGTGCTGGAACCCGAGCCGCTGCCGGCGCTGCGGCGCCTGGTGCTGCAGTTGCTGGCGGTGGCCGGCGAACAGCGGGGCCTGCGGCCGCTGCTGGCCCAGCACTACCGCCAGCTGGCGCGCCAGGTGGCCGAGCGCAACGCCGAGACCGGCGAGCACTACATCACCCGCGACCGCAGCGAGTACCGCACGATGCTGGCCCGTGCGGCCGGCGGCGGCGCGGTGATCGCCGGCACCACCTTCGTCAAGTTCGCGCTGTATGCCATCGGACTGACGGCCTTCTGGTCGGGCTTCTGGGCTGGCGTCAACTACGCCGGCAGCTTCGTCCTCATCATGCTGCTGCACTGGACGGTGGCGACCAAACAACCGGCGATGACGGCGCCGGCGATGGCCACGGCGCTGACCGGCAACCCCGACGACGCCGACATCGAACGGTTTGTCGACCGCGTGGCGCAGCTGATCCGCTCGCAGGTGGCCGGCATCGCCGGCAACCTGATGGTCTGCGGGCCGCTGGTGCTGGCCATCCAGCTGGCCTGGCTGGCGATCTTCGGCGACACCCTGGTCGGCGCCAAGGAGAGCGAGCATGTGCTGCAGTCGCTGACGCTGCTGGGCCCCACGGCCTTCTATGCCGCCTTCACCGGCGTGCTGCTGTTCGCCAGTTCGCTGATCGCCGGCTGGGCCGAAAACTGGTTTGTCTTCCACCGCCTGGACAGCGCCATCGCCTGGAATCCGCGTTTTGTCGCCCGCCTGGGCGCGGCGCGGGCACAGCGCTGGGCGCGTTGGTGGCGGGCCAACATCTCGGGCCTGGCGGCCAACGTCTCGCTGGGGCTGATGCTGGGCCTGGTGCCTGTGGTCGCTGGCTTCTTCGCGCTGCCGCTGGACGTGCGTCACGTGACGCTGGGCACCGGACAGCTGGCCGCGGCCGCCGGCGCCATCGGCCTGCCGGTGCTGCAGCGGCCGGAGTTCTGGTGGTGCCTGGGCGGCATCGCCATCACCGGCGTGCTGAACCTCGTCGTCAGCTTTGCGCTGGCCTTCAAGGTGGCGCTGCGGTCACGCGGCATCCAGCTGAAGGAACGCCGGCGCATCGGCGCTGCACTGCGCAGCCGGCTGCGCACGGCGCCGCTGTCCTTCCTGCTGCCGCCGAAAAGTTAGGCCCTGCCGGCCCAGCGCAGGGCCTGCTGGCGCACCACTTCCGGCAGCAGGCGCTCGCGGTCCTGCGTTGCGCGGATCCATGTGGCGTCGTTGCCATTGCCCAGCAACTCGTCGCGCAGATAGCGCAGTGCGCCTTCGGCCCGCAGCGCCTGGGCATGGGGCGCCAGCTTGTCCAGCGTCGCGGCCAGATGGTCGCGCAGCACATGGTGTTCGCCGCTGCCCGGGTCCACGTACAAGGCATCCAGCCCGAAGCGGCAGGCCTGGAAGCGGTTGAAGGTGTAGGGCAGGTAGTCGTCTTCGCTGGGCGTGTAGGGCCGCTCTTCGCGCAGCCAGCGCGCCAGGCACTGCACCAGGCCGGCCAGCGCCGCGGCCTTTTCGATCGTCAGCGGCGTGTCCAGCACACGCACCTCGATCGTGCCGTACTCGGGCTTGGGCCGGATGTCCCAGTAGAAGTCCTTCATGCTCTTGACGACGCCGGTGCGGGTCATCTTCTCGAAGAAGACACCGAAGTCGTTCCAGGTCAGCACAAAGGGTGCACGGCCCGACAGCGGGAACGCAAACACCGAATTCAGGCGCGCCGAGTGGAAGGCCGTGTCGGTGCCCTGCACAAAGGGCGACGAGGCCGACAGCGCAATGAGGTGGGGCATGAAGCGGCTGATGCCGTGCAGCAGCACCAGGGCCTCGTCGGCGCTGGGGCAGCCCACGTGCACATGCTGGCCGAAGATCGTGAACTGCTTGGACAGGTAGCCATACAGCGCACTCACCTGCTTGAAACGCGGCTTGTCGAAGATGCGGCGCTGGCTCCAGTCCTGGTAGGGATGGGTGCCGCCACCCGACAGCGCCACACCCAGGCGGTCGGCGGCGCCGACCAGCGCATCGCGGATCTGCGTCAGCTGCGACAGCACGTCGGCATGGTCTTCGCAGATGCCGGTGGACATCTCGATCATGCTGTCGGTGATCTCGGGCACCACGGCGCCGGGCAGCTTGTGTTTGTTGCCCAGCACACGCAGCAGGTCGGCGGCGGCCGGCGTCAGGTCGTAGTCGTGGGTGGAAACGATCTGCAGTTCGAGCTCGACGCCCAGCGTCAGCGCGCGGGAATGGTGGAAGGGTTCAAGACTCATTGGCAGATCCTCCGCGCTGCGCGCTCATGCCGTCACCATGCGGGTGGGCGTGGCCTCGGCCACGGGATGCGGTTCACCGGCCAGGTGCAGGCCCCACTGCACGAGCAGCGGCCCCAGCACCTCGGTGAAGGCAATGGCCGAGACGATGGCCGGCGCCACCAGCGGCGCAAAGGCCGCATGGGTGGCCTGCAGGTCCGACAGCAGCACCAGGGCCGTGCCCGACATCGGCGTCAGCGCCAGCGACAGGCCCAGCGCCTGGCGCAGCCGCAGGCCGCTGGCCGGCGCCAGCAGCAGCACGGCGGCGGTCTTGGC
>JBASTF010000852.1:0-7210 GCA_049274755.1 Rubrivivax sp.
GGCCACCGTGGTGCTGGGCGCGTCGCCGACGCTGGCGCGGCTGCTGCTGCCGGGCCTGTTCGAAAACTGCATGCGGCTGGACAAGGTGGCGCTGCGCACCCGCGAAGCCTTCACGCCGGCGCTGCTGGACTGGCTGGAGCGTGGTGTCGTCGACATGGCGGTGGTGACCAACCCCGAGTCGGGGCGCGCGCTGTCGCTGCAGCCCTTGCTGGCCGAGCCCTTTGCGCTGGTCTCGCACGCCAGCATGCGCATCGGCCCGGTGGTGCAGCCCAGCCAGCTGGCGCGCATTCCGCTGCTGATGACCAGCCTGCACCGCGGCATCGTCGAGCGCCAGCTGCTGTCGCTGGGCAAGCCGCTGAACGTGCATGCCGAGATCGACTCGGTGGACTCGATCCGCGAGCTGGTGTCGCGTGGGCGCTGGGCCACCATCATGCCGGTCTCGGTGTTCAAGGAAGGCAACCAGCCGCCGCCGCAGATCGCGATGTCCGAGATCTCCGGCGTGCAGCTGAACCGCCAGCTGGTGCTGGCGACGCGGCTGGAGCCGCGGCCCAACCCGGCGCTGTCGCTGGTGCAGGAGCTGGTCGATGCCGAGTTCTCGCGGCTGTCGCGGCATGGTGCGTTCAGCTTCGGTGCCGGCAGCCCGGGGCCGCGATGAGGGCGATGCTGCAAGGCCTGCAGGCCGCCATCGTCGACCTCGACGGCACGCTGGTCGACACCGTCGGCGACTTCGAGGCTGCGCTGTCGCTGGCGCTGGCCGACATCGGTTGTGCGCCGGTGAGCCGGGCCTTCATCGAGCGCACGGTGGGCAAGGGTTCGGAGCACCTGATCCAGCAGACGCTGGCCGAGGCCGGCGCTGCGGCCTCGTTGTACGAGGCGGCCTGGGCGCGTTACCAGCACCACTACCTGGCGATCAACGGCGCCCACTCGGCCGTCTATCCGGGCGTGATCGAAGGCCTGCAGGCACTGCACGCCCGGGGGCTGCCGCTGGCCTGCCTGACGAACAAGCCGACGGCGTTTGCGCTGCCGCTGCTGCAGGCCAAGGGGCTGGCCGGCTTTTTCAGCCATGTGTTCGGCGGTGATGCCTTCGAACGCAAGAAGCCCGACCCGCTGCCGCTGCTGAAAACCTGTGCGGCACTGGGCACCGTGCCGGCGCAGACGCTGATGGTCGGCGATTCGAGCAACGACGCGATCGCGGCGCGTGCCGCCGGCTGCCCGGTGGTGCTGATGGCCTATGGCTACAACCACGGCGAGCCGGTGGCGGCCGCCGGCGCCGACGCCGTGCTGCAGAGGCTGGACGAACTGGCCGGGTTACTGCTGGCCCGGTGATGTGACGGGCCGCGCTTCGCGGCCCAGCATCGCTTCCTTCAGCGCACCGTCGGCGGGGTTGTTGCCGATCCAGATGCGCAGCAGCGCATTGAAGAACTCGGGCTCCTTGATCGGGTCTGAGGCCGGCTTGCCGTTGACGACGACCGTCGTGCCCTGGCCCGGCACGTAGTCCAGGAAAAACACGTCGCCGGCCTTCAGCTTCTTGTAGGCGCCGAAGATCTCGCCGAGCTTGATCGTGCCCGGGATGAACTTGCTGAACTCGTCCTTGGGCGCGTTGTCCTGCATGCCACGCGTGAACATCTTGCCGAACTCGTTGGCGTCGATTTCTCGCTGCATCACCACGTGCACACGGCGGGCGCCGTTCTGCGCCAGCACGCCGTCGGTCGTGCCGCTCTTGGCCGGCAGGTACAAGCCGGCCGTGTAGACCTTGATGACGAACTTGTAGCGCATGCCGGCGCCGTTGAGCTGCAGCGTCTGGCCGCCGACCTGGGACGTGGCCGGGTACTTGACGCCGCCGACATCCATCGGCTGTGCGCTGGCCAGGGCACAGGCCAGCAGCAGGGCGCCGGCAGCCAGCGCGGGTGCAAATCGGAACTGCATGGGTCCCCCCTTTCGGGCCGGATCAGCGGAAGATGCGGAGTCTGCCACGCAGGCGCTGCGGGGGCATCGGGCCTGCTGCTAAACTGCGGCACATGTTCACGGCCCGCAAACTGACTGCAGGTTCCCGCGACCGGGGAGCCTGGCCCTGGCGTCGCTCGCCCAGTCTTGGCTGACGCGTTTTCCGCGCCAGCCCTTGCCGCCGGGCGCCACGCGCCCGCACCGACACCTCCACGCAGACAGGGCCGCGCCGCGGCGTCTGCGACAAGGGCCAAGCAGTGATCACCGAACTCGAATTCAAGAGCCTTGCCGCGCAGGGCTACAACCGCATCCCGCTGCTGCAGGAAGCGTTTGCCGACCTGGAAACGCCGCTGTCGCTGTACCTGAAGCTGGCGGGTGGGCGCCAACACAGCTTCCTGCTCGAATCCGTCGTCGGCGGCGAACGTTTCGGGCGCTACTCGTTCATCGGCCTGCCGGCACGCACGCTGCTGCGCGCCAATGGCTTCGTCACCGAGGTCGTGACCGACGGCGAGGTGGTCGAGCGCCACGAAGGCAACCCGCTGGACTTCGTCGCCGCCTACCAGGCGCGTTTCAAGGTCGCGCTGCGGCCGGGGCTGCCGCGTTTCTGCGGCGGGCTGGCCGGCTACTTCGGCTACGACACCGTGCGCTACATCGAGCCGCGGCTGGCCAAGACCTGGAAGGCTGGCGGGCTGGAGACACCCGACATCCTGCTGTTGCAGACCGAGGAACTGGCCGTCATCGACAACCTCTCGGGGCGGCTGTACCTCATCGTCTACGCCGACCCGCGTTCGCCCGAGGCCTACTTCAGCGCCAAGAAGCGCCTGGCCGAACTGGGTGACCGGCTGCGCTACAGCGTCACGGCGCCGGCGGTGAAACGTGGCCACAGCCACCCGGTGGAGCGTGACTTCGCACGCGCCGATCTCGAAGCCGCGGTGGCCAGGACCAAGGACTACATCGCTGCCGGCGACTGCATGCAGGTCGTCATCGGCCAGCGGCTGCGCAAGCGCTACACCGAGAGCCCGCTGTCGCTGTACCGCGCGCTGCGTTCGCTGAACCCCTCGCCCTACATGTACTACTACGACATGGGCGAATTCCAGATCGTCGGCGCCAGCCCCGAGATCCTGGTGCGGCAGGAAGACACGGCCGAGGGGCGCAAGGTGACGATCCGCCCGCTGGCCGGCACGCGTCCACGTGGTGCCACGCCCGAACAGGACAAGGCGCTGGAGGCCGAGCTCAGCACCGACCCCAAGGAACGTGCCGAGCACCTGATGCTGATCGACCTGGCGCGCAACGACATTGGCCGCATCGCGAAGACCGGCAGCGTGAGGGTCACCGAGGCCTTCGCCGTCGAGCGCTACTCGCATGTGATGCACATCGTCAGCAACGTCGAGGGTGTGCTGAAGGACGGCGCCAGCAGCCTGGACGTGCTGCGCGCCACCTTCCCGGCCGGCACGCTGAGCGGCGCACCCAAGATCCGCGCGATGGAAATCATCGACGAGCTGGAGCCGGTGAAACGCGGCATCTACGGCGGCGCCTGTGGCTATCTCAGCTTCGCTGGCGACATGGACCTGGCCATCGCCATCCGCACCGGCATCGTCAAGGACAACACCTTGTACGTGCAGGCCGCCGCCGGCGTCGTCGCCGATTCGGTGCCCGAGCTGGAGTGGAAGGAAACCGAGCAGAAGGCGCGGGCGCTGATCCGCGCGGCGGAGCTGGTCGAGGAGGGGTTCTGATGCTCCTCATGATCGACAACTACGACAGCTTCACCTTCAACCTGGTGCAGTACTTCGCCGAGCTCGGTGAAGAGGTGCGTGTGCTGCGCAACGACGAGATCGACGTCGCCGGCATCGCCGACCTGAGGCCCGACCGCCTGGTGCTGTCGCCAGGCCCTTGCAGCCCCACCGAGGCCGGTGTCTGCGTCGAAGCCATCCGCCACTTCACCGGCAAGCTGCCGGTGCTGGGTGTGTGCCTGGGCCACCAGGCCATCGGCGCCGCGCTGGGCGGCCGCATCGTGCGCGCCCAGGTGCAGATGCACGGCAAGTCCAGCACCATCAGCACCGACGGCCAGGGCCTGTACCGCGGCCTGCCCGAGCGTTTCAGCGTCGTGCGCTACCACTCGCTGGCCATCGAACAGGCGTCGCTGCCGGCTGAACTGCTGGTCACCAGCCGCTCTGACGATGGCGAGATCATGGGCGTGCGCCACCGCGAAGTGCCGCTGGAAGGTGTGCAGTTCCACCCCGAATCCATCCTCAGCGAACATGGCCACGCCCTGCTGAGAAACTTCCTGGCCATGGAGATGCCGCAATGATCGATCTGCGCAGCGACACCGTCACACAACCGACCGCGGCAATGCGGGCCGCGATGGCCACCGCCGCGCTTGGCGACGATGTGTTCGGCGACGACCCCACCGTCAACGCGCTGCAGGCCAAGGTGGCGGCGCTGCTGGGCAAGGAGGCCGCGATCTTCGTGCCCACCGGCACGATGAGCAACCTCTGCGGGCTGATGAGCCATTGCCAGCGCGGCGAGGAGTACATCGTCGGCCAGATGGCCCACACCTACCGCTGGGAAGGTGGCGGCGCCGCGGTGCTGGGCAGCATCCAGCCGCAGCCGCTGAACCAGGCGGCCGACGGCACGATGCTGCTTTCCGAGATCGAAGCGGCGATCAAGCCCGACGACGCGCACTTCGCCATCACGCGGCTGCTGGCGCTGGAAAACACCTGGGGCGGCCAGGTGCTGCCGATCGACTACGTGCGCAACGCCACCGCGCTGGCCAAACGCCGCGGTCTGGCCACCCACCTGGACGGCGCGCGCCTGTTCAACGCTGCCGTGGCGTCCGGCGTGCCGGCGCTGGAGATCGCCCAGCACTTCGACAGCGTCTCGGTCTGCTTCAGCAAGGGCCTGGGCACGCCGGCGGGTTCGGCCCTGGTCGGCTCGAAGGCCTTGATCGGCAAGGCCCACCGTGTGCGCAAGATGCTGGGTGGCGGCCTGCGCCAGGCGGGCGTGCTGGCGGCCGCGGCCATCCATGCACTCGATCACCATGTCGAGCGCCTGGCCGAGGACCATGCCAACGCCAAGCGCCTGGCCGAGGGCCTGCAAGGCCTGCCGGGTGTGACGGTGGCGATGCCGCAGACCAACATCGTCTTCGTCGACCTGGCGCCCGAGAAGGCGCCCGGTGTCGTCGAGCGGCTGCGTGCCGCCGGCGTGTTGTGCACGGGTTTGTACAAGCTGCGGCTGGTGACGCATCTGGGCGTCAGCCGCGACGACATCGAACAGGCGCTGCGCGTGCTGCGCGAAACGCTGTAGCAGGAGACACCCACATGGCCATCGGCAACACCGAGGCGCTGACGCGCACGATCGAACACCGCGAGATCTTCCACGATGAAATGCTGGCGCTGATGCGCCGCATCATGAGCGGCGAGATGTCGCCGGTGATGATGGCGGCGCTGCTGGTCGGCCTGCGTGTGAAGAAGGAAACCATCGGCGAGATCACCGCCGCCGCGCAGGTGATGCGCGAGTTCTCGACCAAGGTCGACGTCGCCGACCGCACCCACCTGGTCGACATCGTGGGCACCGGCGGCGACGGTTCACACACTTTCAACATCAGCACCTGCTCGATGTTCGTCGCCGCCGCCTGCGGCGCACGCGTCAGCAAACACGGCAACCGCGGTGTCTCCAGCAAAAGCGGCAGCGCCGACGTGCTGGAAGCCATGGGCGTGCCGATGACGCTGACGCCGGCGGCGATCGCGAAGTCGATTGCCGACACCGGCATCGGCTTCATGTTTGCGCCCAACCACCACCCGGCGATGAAAAACGTCGCGCCGGTGCGGCGTGAACTGGGCGTGCGCACGATCTTCAACATCCTGGGCCCGCTGACCAACCCGGCCGACGCGCCCAACATCCTGATGGGCGTGTTCCACCCCGACCTCGTCGGCATCCAGGTGCGCGCGCTGCAGCGCCTGGGCGCCGAACATGCGGTGGTGGTGTATGGCCGCGACGGCATGGACGAGGTCTCGCTCGGTGCGGCGACCATGGTCGGCGAATACAAGGACGGCGGCATCCACGAGTACGAGATCCACCCCGAGGACTTCGGCCTGACGATGGCCAGCAGCCGTGCGCTGAAGGTCGAGACGCCCGAGCAGAGCCGCGCGCTGCTGCAGGCCGTGCTGGACAACGAAAGCGGCCCGGCACGCGACATCGTCATCCTCAACGCCGGCGTGGCGCTGTATGCCGCCAACATCGCGCCGACGATGGCTGAGGGCATTGCGCTGGCGCGCGAAGCCATCGCCTCAGGCAAGGCGCGGGCGAAGATGCAGCAGTTCGTCGCGCGCACCAAAGAGTTGGCGCAGGCATGAGTTCGCAGGCTTTGCCGAGGACGAATTCCCCCCTGGGGGGGCCGGCCGCAGGCCGCAGGGGGCCAACATGAGCGACATCCTCGACAAGATCGTTGCGGTCAAACACGAGGAAGTGGCTGCCGGCAAGAAGCGGCGCAGCCTGGCGAGCTGGCGCGACGAAGCCGAGTCGGCCGATCGGCGCCGCGATGTGCGGGGTTTCGGCGCTGCGCTGCGCAGCAAGCTTGCCGCTGGCCGCGCCGCGGTGATCGCCGAAGTCAAGAAGGCCAGCCCCAGCAAGGGCGTGCTGCGCGAACACTTCGTGCCGGCCGCCATTGCCGAGAGTTATGCCGAACACGGCGCGGCGGCCTTGAGCGTGCTGACCGATGAGCGCTTTTTCCAGGGCTCGGTGGCTTACCTGCAGCAGGCACGTGCCGCCTGTCCGCTGCCGGTGCTGCGCAAGGACTTCATCGTCGACGACTACCAGGTGTTCGAGGCCCGCGCCATCGGCGCCGACTGCATCCTGCTGATCGCCGCCTGCCTGGATGACGCGCGGATGGCCGACCTCGAAGCCACGGCGCTGGCGCTGGGGCTGGACGTGCTGGTCGAGGTGCACGACAGCACCGAGCTGCACCGAGCGCTGCGGCTGAGGACGCCGTTGCTGGGCATCAACAACCGCAACCTGAAGACCTTCGAGGTGTCGCTGGACACCACGCTGGTCCTGCTGCCGCAGGTGCCGGCCGACCGGTTGCTGGTCACCGAGTCCGGCATCCTGGCGCCGGCCGACGTGCAGCGCATGCGCGGCGCCGGCATCCATGCCTTCCTGGTCGGCGAAGCCTTCATGCGGGCGCCGGTGCCCGGCGCCGCGCTGGCGCAGTTGTTTGCATGACGGCCGACGACCTGCCGGCGGCGTTTGCCGCGCTGCCGCGGGCCTGGCG
>JBASTF010000853.1:0-2016 GCA_049274755.1 Rubrivivax sp.
ACCGTGCTGAGCGCCGCTGCCTCGGGGCTGCGCCGCGCCGGTGCCGGTGCGCTGGTGCTGGCGACGAACACGATGCACAAGGTGGCGGCCGAGATCGAAGCCGGCTGCGGCCTGCCGCTGCTGCACATCGCCGATGCCACCGGTGCCGCGCTGCGCGAGGCCGGCATGCGCAGCGCGCTGTTCCTCGGCACGCGTTTTTCGATGGAAGACGACAGCATCGTGCGCCAGCGGCTGCTGCAGAGCTTCGGCATCGAGACCCGGGTGCCCGACGCCGCCGGCCGCACGCTGGTGCACCAGGTGATCTACGACGAGCTGTGCCGCGGCCAAGTGAACCCGGCCTCGCGCGAGGCCGTCGTTGCGCTGATCGCCGCGCAGCGGGGTGTCGACGCCGTGATCCTCGGCTGCACCGAGATCACGCTGCTGATCGACGCACACTGCAGCCCGCTGCCGGTGTTCGACACCACGGCCCTGCACGCGCAGGCCGCCGCGACATGGATACTGCACGACTCACCGCCCGACAGAGGCTGAACGACATGACCTGGACGATGGCCCGCCGCGCCGAGCGGCTCAACCCCTCGACGATCCGCGAGATCCTGAAGATCACCGAACGCCCCGGCGTGCTGTCGCTGGCCGGCGGCCTGCCGTCGGCCGACACCTTCCCGGTGGCGGCGATGGCCGAGGCCACCGCCAAGGTGCTGCGCGACACGCCGCGTGAAGCGCTGCAGTACGCCGCCAGCGAGGGGTATGTGCCGCTGCGTGAATGGGTCGCTGCGCAGATGAACACCCAGGGCCTGCGGGTCGACGCCGACCAGGTGCTGATCACCACCGGCTCGCAGCAGGGGCTGGACCTGGTCGGCAAGGTGCTGATCGACCCCGGCAGCCGTGTCGCAGTGGAAGCGCCCACCTACCTGGGCGCGCTGCAGGCCTTCAACCCCTTCGAGCCCGACTACGTGTCGGTCGACGGCGACGCCGAAGGCCCGCTGCCGGCGGCGCTGGACGCGGCCCGCGGCGCACGGTTCATGTACCTGCTGCCGAACTTCCAGAACCCGAGCGGGCGCTGCTTGAGCGCCTCGCGCCGCGCGGCGCTGGCCGACAAGGCCCTGGCCATCGGCCTGCCGCTGGTCGAAGACAACCCGTATGGCGACCTCTGGTTCGACACCCCGCCGCCGCCGCCGATCAGCAGCCGCTGCGGCGACCAGGCCGTGTACCTGGGCTCGTTCAGCAAGGTGCTGGCGCCCGGGCTGCGGCTGGGCTACGTCGTTGCACCCAAGCTGCTGTACCCCAAGCTGCTGCAGGCCAAGCAGGCCGCCGACCTGCACACACCGGGCTTCAACCAGCGTGTGGTGCACGAGGTCATCAAGGACGGTTTCCTCGATCAGCATGTACCGACGATCCGCGCCCAATACAAAGCCCAGCGCGATGCGATGCGGGCCGCACTCGAAACCCATCTGCCGGCCGGCTGCCGCTGGACGGTGCCGGTGGGCGGCATGTTCTTCTGGGTCGAGCTGCCGCCGCAGCTGGACGCCACGGCCCTGCTGCCGAAGGCGGTGGAGGCCGGCATGGCCTATGTGCCCGGCGCGCCCTTTTTTGCCGACGGCGGCCACGCCAACACGCTGCGCCTGAGCTTCGTCACACTGGCGCCGGCGCAGATTCAAACCGGCATCGCCGCGCTGGGCCATGTGCTGCAGGAGGCGCTGCAGTGAGCCGCAGTTTGCGCTTCCACCAGGTCGACGTCTTCACGGCCACCGCGCTGCGCGGCAACCCGCTGGCCGTGGTGCATGGCGCCGACGGCCTGTCCGACACCACGATGGCCGCTTTCGCACGCTGGACCAACCTGTCGGAAACCACCTTCCTGCTGTCGCCGACGGCACCCGGCGCCGACTACCGCGTGCGCATCTGGACACCGGGCGGCGAACTGCCCTTTGCCGGCCACCCCACGCTGGGCAGCTGCTGGGCCTGGCTGGCCGCCGGCGGCCAGCCGCGTGAACCGGGTGTGGTGGTGCAGCAGTGTGAGGT
>JBASTF010000854.1:0-2937 GCA_049274755.1 Rubrivivax sp.
GGCCAGGCCCAGGGCTGCCAGCGTCTCGCGGTCGGCGGCCGTCAGGCCGCCCAGGTGGTCGGAACGGAACACGCGGCGCCAGCGCAGGCGGCGGCCATCGCGGGTGGCGTAACCGCCCAGGTCGCGGAAGTTCGTGGCGCCCTGCAGCGGCAGGACGCGGGACGGTGTGGGGCTCATGCCTGCGATTGTCGCCGCAGGCAAGGGCGCCCTCTCAAGCGAATGTGGCTTCGCCACTTTGCTTGAACCCCCACGGGGGGCGGGCCGGGCGTAGCCCGGCCCTGGGGGCTCAGTTGCTGAACGCGGCGATGCCGGTGATGGCGCGGCCCAGGATCAGCGCATGCACGTCGTGGGTGCCTTCGTAGGTGTTGACGACCTCGAGGTTGACGAGGTGGCGGGCAACGCCGAACTCGTCGCTGATGCCGTTGCCGCCCATCATGTCGCGCGCCAGGCGTGCGATGTCCAGCGCCTTGCCACAGCTGTTGCGCTTCATGATCGAGGTGGCCTCGATCGGCGCCGTGCCGGCGTCCTTCATGCGGCCCAGGCGCAGGCAGCCCTGCAGGCCCAGGCTGATCTCGGTGGCCATGTCGGCCAGCTTCTTCTGGATCAGCTGGTTGGCGGCCAGCGGGCGGCCGAACTGCTGGCGGTCCAGCACGTACTGGCGGGCGCGGCTGTAGCAGTCTTCGGCGGCACCCAGCGCACCCCAGGCGATGCCGTAGCGCGCGCTGTTCAGGCAGGTGAAGGGGCCCTTCAGGCCGCGCACCTCGGGGAAGGCGTTGTCCTCGGGGCAGAACACCTCGTCCATGACGATCTCGCCGGTGATCGACGCACGCAGGCCGACCTTGCCGTGCACCGCCGGCGCCGACAAGCCCTTCCAGCCCTTCTCGAGCACGAAGCCGCGGATCGCACCTTCGTCGTCCTTGGCCCAGACGACAAACACGTCGGCGATGGGGCTGTTGCTGATCCACATCTTGGCGCCGCTCAGGCTGTAGCCGCCGGCCACCTTGCGCGCGCGTGTGACCATGCTGCCGGGGTCGGAGCCGTGGTTGGGTTCGGTCAGGCCGAAACAGCCGATCCACTCGCCGCGCGCCAGCTTGGGCAGGTACTTCTGCTTCGTGGCTTCGTTGCCGAACTCGTAGATCGGCACCATCACCAGCGAAGACTGCACGCTCATCATCGAGCGGTAGCCGGAATCCACACGTTCCACCTCGCGCGCGATCAGCCC
Source organism: Rubrivivax sp. (assembly GCA_049274755.1). Lineage (GTDB taxonomy): Bacteria > Pseudomonadota > Gammaproteobacteria > Burkholderiales > Burkholderiaceae_C > Rubrivivax. Next base: position 1,223 of record JBASTF010000854.1, read on the forward strand.
GTAGCAGACGTAGTTCAGGCCGGCGCCGCCGTAGGTGTCGGGCAGGGTGGGGCCGAGCAGGCCGAGTTCACCCATCTCGCGGAAGATCAGCGGGTCGGTCTGCTCGTGGCGGAAGGCCTGCAGCACACGCGGCGCCAGGCGGTCCTGGCAATAGACCTGCGCGGCCTCGCGCACGGCGCGTTCGTCGTCGCTGAGCTGGCTGTCGATGCCCAGCGGGTCGTCCCACTGGAAACGGGGAGCGGAAGATGTCTTGGCCATGGCGGTACCCTGTGCGGAATCAGTCGGGAATGACGGCGGTGGCTTCGATCTCGACCTTGGCACGGTCTTCGATCAGGGCCTTCACCTCGACGGCGGTCATCGCAGCGTTATACGCCCCGATGATCTCGCGGAACGCGGCGCCGACTTCGCGCGCCGCCGCCAGGTACTCGCGTTTGTCGGTGACGTACCAGGTCATGCGAACGATGTGCTCGGGCCTGCCGCCGGCTTCGCGCAGCACGTCGACGATGTTCTGCAGCGCCTGGCGCGTCTGGCCGGCGAAGTCGTCGCTGGCAAAAACGCCGCCGGCGTCCCAGCCGATCATGCCGGCGATGAACACTTGCTGGCCACGTGCGGCCACACCATTGGCATAGCCCTTGGGGCGCGGCCAGCCGGGAGGAAGAAGAACTTGCATGGTTGTGATTGTCCGTCCGGTTGTTCAGGCCAGGCCCTTCAGCAGCTCACGCGCGATGATGAGCTGCTGCACCTCGCTGGCGCCTTCGTAGATGCGCAGGGCGCGGATCTCGCGGTACAGCCGCTCCACCGGCTGTTCGCTGACCACGCCCAGGCCGCCCCACAGCTGCACGGCGGCGTCGATGACCTGCTGCGCGCCTTCGGTCGCCGCCAGCTTGGCCATCGCCGCTTCGCGCGTGACGTTGCGGCCCTGGTCGCGCTGCCAGGCGGCGCGGTAGGTCAGCAGGGCGGCGCTGTCGATGGTCAGCGCCATCTGTGCCAGCTTGGCCTGGGTCAGCTGGAAGTCGGCCAGCACCTGGCCGAACATCTGGCGGCTGGTGGCACGCTGCAGCGCTTCGTCCAGCGCGCGGCGGGCGAAGCCCAGCGAGGCTGCGGCCACCGAGGTGCGGAACACGTCCAGCGTGCGCATCGCCACCTTGAAGCCTTCGCCGGCGGCGCCGACGCGCTGGCTCAGCGGCACACGGCAGTTCGTGAAACGCAGCCTGGCCAGCGGGTGCGGCGCGATGACCTCGATGCGCTCGGCGATCTCGAAGCCAGGGGTGCCGGCGTCGACGATGAAGGCGCTGATGCCACGGGCAGCAGCCGCTTCGCCCGTGCGCGCGAAGACGACATAGAAGTCCGCGATGCCGCCGTTGGAGATCCAGGTCTTTTCGCCATCGAGCACGGCGTGCTCGCCCTCGATGCGTGCGCTGCAGGCCATGGCCGCGACATCGCTGCCGGCTTGGGGTTCCGACAGCGCAAAGGCGGCCACCGCGTCGCCGCTGGCCACACGCGGCAGGTAGCGCTGTTTCTGCTCCGGTGTCCCCGCCAGGCTGATGGCGCCCGAGCCCAGGCCCTGCATCGCAAACGCGAAGTCGGCCAGGCCGGAGTGGCGGGCCAGGGTCTCGCGCACCAGGCAGATCGCACGGGTGTCGATGGCCTCGCCGCTGCCGCCGTAGGTCGTGCCGCCGACGGCATGGCGCAGCCAGCCGCCGGCACCCAGCTGC
>JBASTF010000855.1:0-2376 GCA_049274755.1 Rubrivivax sp.
GCGCCTGGTGCGACTCACGCCAGGCCGATGCGCCGGACTTCGAGCGCGAAGTGGCCGGCCTGGCGCTCGGTGATCATGAGGCCGACCTGACGGATTCGGGCGGGGTCGAGTGCTGGCGCGTCGGCGACCTCACGGCCGCGGAAGGTGGCACGGAAGGTCGTCAGCGGGATGTGTAGCATCTGCCAGGCGGGTTCGGGGATAAAGCTGACCTGGTAGTTGACGCTGTCGAAGGCGTCGTCGGTCAGGAGGTTCAGTTTGAAGCGCTTTCCCGTGGCGCGGACTTCAATAGAGCAGGTCTGCGCGCCAGGCTTGCCGCGGTTGTCAGGTGTTGATCGGATCGAGGCGAAGCCGCCGTTGCGATCGAGCGAGACGATGCCTTCGAAGCTGGCGTGGCCTGCCGGGTCGTGCCTGAGCCGGCTGCTAGAGACGCCGCCCATCACACGGTCGTCGATGGCGTTCCACTCGGCGACCGCGGCGGGGTCACTGAAGTCGAACAGCAGCCTTGTCGTGTCGGGGTGGCTCACCGCGCCATTCTGAGGCGTGCCGGTGGTGTTGGCGTGGGTGGCAAGATGCGCTTGCAGAAGGGAGACAGGGATGAACCTTGGTGAACTGCAGGCTGAGTTGCGGCACTTTGCGGCGGAGCGCGACTGGCAGCCGTTTCACACGCCCAAGAACCTGACAACAGCCCTCATGGTCGAGGCGGCCGAGCTGGCGGAGATCTTCCAGTGGCAGACGCCCGGGGAGTCGCGGCTCGCCCATCGAGATGCCGCGGCCAAGCAACGCATCGGCGAGGAGGTCGCGGACGTGTTGCTCTACCTGTTGCAGGTGGCCGATCACTGCCAAGTCGATGTGTCGCAGGCGGTGCGGGACAAGCTGGCGAGGAATGCGCTCAAGTACCCGGCGAAACGCGGGATCCCCCGGGTGTCACCGACGCGCGCATCCGTGCCTGGTACCCACGTGCTGCTGGACTACGAGAACGTCCAGCCGAGCGATGCCGAGTTGCGGGCGCTGGTCCCGGACATGGGCCAGGTCTGGGTGTTTCATGGACCGCACCAGCGCGAGGTCGAGAAGCGCTTCGCGTCGTTCGGGAATGGCGCGACGGCGGTGCCGATCAGCAAGACGGGCAAGAACGCGCTGGACTTCCATCTGTCGTTCTACATGGGCTACATCGCTTCGCGGAATCCCGAGTCGCAGATGATCGTCGTGGCCAACGATAAAGGCTACGAACCCATGCTGGAGCATGCGAGGACGATGGGCTTTGCGGTGCGCCGGCAAGCGCATGGCGCGGTGAAGGCGCCCGCCAAGAAGGCTGCGACGAAGAAGGTAACGGCCAAGAAGGTGGCGGCCAAGAAGGTGCCGGCGAAGAAAGTTGCTGCGAAGAAGGCTCCGGCGAATCCCGCGGCGGCCAAGCAATCGGCTGCCAAGAAGGTGGCTGCGAAGGCGGCGCCTACCAAGAAGGCAGTCCTAGCGAAGACACCCGCGCCAGCGAAGAAGGCTGCTGCCAAGGCACCTGTGCCCGCAGCCACTGCGGCAGTGGCTGCGCCGCCTGCTGTTGAGAGTGGGGCGGCAGCCAAGGTTGCAGTCTTGGTTCCGGACTCGGCAGCCACCGTCAAGAAGCTGACGGACAGCCTGAGGAAGATGGGCGACAAGCGGCCAACGAAGCCAGCGTCGCTGTGGCGGTCGCTGAAATCCTTCCTGGGGGCTGGTGCGACAGAGGAGTCCGTCGAGGTGGCGTTGGCTTGCCTGATCCAGGAAGGCGTGATCAAGGTGGACTCGGTGAAGGGCGCGTCGTATCCGAGGTTCGATGCTGCGACAGGGTCCACTGCTACCGGGGTTTGAGCTGCTGGTGCAGCCGGCGCTGTCTGTCCGGGTGGTGCGTTCGGTGACGCTGGTTCTGCCAGGTCTCGGTGGGCCTGGGCGTCGCCCCGCGGTGCGGGGCCGCTGTGTCGCGCTTCGCGTCGAGCCACCGGGGTACCGGCGTCTCGCCCCTGACGGGCTTCCGTCGCTGACGCAACACGGTCAGGCCGGCGTCGCCGGCTTAAGCACGCGGCGGCCCTGTCCCGTGCCCGGGGATCGCGGGCTTCTTCGTCCGTCCTGCTGCGCAGGACCGACGCCCGCTTGGCGATCGAGCCGCACTCGCAGGTCGCTGCGCTCGGTGCTCGCGCGTCCCGAACGCCACCCCGATCACCCGCCAAGCCCGGAGCCGGGCCGCTGAAGACCGGGTGCAGTGAAGTGCTCGCAGTGGCTCGACCGCCGCGCCATTCGCTGCGCTCGGTGGCACGTCGGCCGCAGAGCCGCCGCTGCTCGTGATCGTTCGGCCGGCTGCGCGGCAACCGCTGCGCCAGGCGAGCTGGCACATCGGCCGCGACGCTGCGC
>JBASTF010000856.1:0-3753 GCA_049274755.1 Rubrivivax sp.
CGCCACGGCAGCAGCGCCGCTGCCGTTGTCCAGCACCAGCAGCAGCGCCTTGCCTTGCAGCGAGGCGCGGTAGCCCGAGGCCTGCTTCAGGTTCAGCACCAGGCGCGTGCGCTCGCCGGCCTGGGCGACGCTGACCGAGCGCAGGTTGCCCTGGTTGATGTCGACGCTGCTGCGACCCATCGCATTGCTGACGCCGGGCAGGTCGATCGCGATGCGCGGCGGGCTCTGGATCGTGAAGCCGGTGGGCACGGCAGGCAACGCCTCGCTGAGTTCGATGCGCACGACTTCGGTGCCAGCCTGCTGCGTGCTCGTGACCGCCTGGATCGCCGGTTCCGCCCGGGCCGCGTTCGGCGCCAGCAGCACGAGGCCGAAGGCCGAGACGGTGGCAAGGGCGCCAAGGGCAGAACGCCACTTGAACATGGTGCAAATCTCCTCGGTCATCGTCTTTGCGGTCGTCGTGTTCAGCGCCCTCATCGCACCCTCTCCTGCAACTGCAGCGTGGCGGGCCGCTCGATCCACTCGCCCGCGGCGTCCTGCACGATCTCGCGCAGCGCAATCTCGGTTTCGGCGATCTTGGTGATGCGTCCGTAGTTCTGGCCCAGGTGGTCGCCCACCTTGACCTGGTACAGCAGGTTGTCCACACGCAGCAGCGCAAAGGGCTGGCCCTGCTTGGTGACACTGCCCACCATGGCCATGCTGTCCAGCGGATAGGCTTCCAACGGTTCCTTGCGACGGTTCAGTTCGGCCGACAGCAGGGAATTCGGCTGCCGTGCCTCCTGCTTGAGCGCCACCGTCAGTTTCTGGTTACTGAATGGTTCGACGGCCTGCGCCATCGTGTAGGGCTCGGGGTCGAACTTCTTCGGCGGCTGCAGCGGCGGCACATTGGGCTTGGCCTCGCGGCGCTGCTGGTCCATCCACTGCTGCAGTTCTTCGTGTTCGGCGCTGCAGCCCACCAGGGCGCTCAGCACCAGCACGGCGCTGCCAAGGCGGAGTGCGCTCATTTTTTGCCCCCGGCGCGTGCAGCGGCCGCCTTCTTCTGGTCGGCGACCTCGGCGGCATCGAGATAGCGGTAGGTGCGCGCCGTGGCTTCCATCGCCAGCATGCCGTTGGCGTCGCGCGGCAGCTGCGTGATGGCCAGGTTCTGCAGCGTGACGATGCGCGACAGGTTGGCCACGTCGGCGGCGAAGGAGCCGATGTCGTGGAAACGGCCGGTGACGCGGATGCCGATCGGCAGTTCGGCGTAGTAGTCCTTGACCTCGACGTTGCCGGGGCGAAACAGCTCGAACTGCAGGCCGCGGCCCAGGCCCGCCTGGTTGATGTCCGACAGCAGCGCGTCCATCTCGGCCTTGCCGGGCAGCTGCTTTTCCAGCTGCGTCACGTACTCCTGCACCTGCAGCTTCTGCTTGCGCAGTTCGTTCAGGTTGACGGCCTGGCCCAGCTTGTTGCGGTAGTCGGACTTCAGCTGCGGTTCGCGGTCGCGTTCACGCTGCAGGTCTTCGGTGGCCGTCGACAGCACGACGAACCAGCCCACCACGGTGACGCCGATGACGGTGGCGATCCATGCCGCTGCCTTCGGCAGCACCGGCCATTGCCCGGGTTCGCTGGTGTTCAGGCCACGGAACTGCGAGACCGCGTTGTCGAAGAAGCTGCTGACGTCGAAGTTCAGGGTCGATGCCTTGGCCATGGCCGCCTCACGAAGACTTGGCCGCAGCCGGCTTGGCCGGGGCAGCTGCTGCAGGAGCCTGAGCCTGCGGGCGCTTGATCGACACACGCATCTGGAACTCGAACAAGCGGCGCTGGTCGCGAGCGGTCGCGACGTTGCTGGCCTTGATCTCGACCAGCTCGGGCCGCTCCAGCCATGGCGAGTTGTAGAGCGTGTTGCGCAGGAACTCGGAGACCCGCTCGTTGGTCTGCGCAATGCCGTTGACGGCAACGACCTGGCCGTTCTGGCGGATCGTCGTCAGGTAGACACCTTCCGGCGTCTGCTTGACCAGTTCGTTCAGCAGGTAGACCGGCGTGTTGCGGTCGGTCTGCAGGTCTTCCACGGCCTTCTGGCGGGCCTTCAGGGCCTCGATCTCGGCACGCAGCGTCGCGATGTCCTTGATCTGCCCTTCCAGGCGCTTGATCTCGGCAACCAGGAACTCGTTGCGCGAGTTCTGCGCCGCCGTCATCTGCTGCAGCACGGTGTACCAGAGCCCGACGACGGCCAGGCCTGCGATGGCGCTGGCGCCCAGGCCGACAAAAAACGCCCGCTTGCGCTGGCGGCGCTTTTCCTCGCGGTGCGGCAGCAGGTTGATCAGGATCACTGCATGAACCTCCGCATCGCCAGGCCACAGGCCGTGAGGTACGACGGCGCTTCGCGACGCACGCGGCTCTCGCGAACCGCGGAGCCCAGCTGCATGTTGTCGAACGGGTTCACGACCTGCGAGGCAAACCCCGTGAGGTCGGTGACACGGTCCTTCAGCCCCGGCAGCGTGGCGGTGCCGCCGGCCAGCATCACGTAGTGCACCTTGTGGTGCGGTGTGCTGGTGAAGAAGTACTGCAGCGCGCGGCCGATCTCCTGCGACAGGCTGTCGACGAAGGGCGAGAGGATGGCGGCTTCGTAGTCTTCGGGCAGGTCGCCGCTGAGCTTCTTGGCCTCGGCTTCCTCGAAGCTGAAACCGTACTGGCGGCTGATCAGCTGCGTCAGCTGCGACCCGCCGAAAGCCTGGTCGCGGTCGTACAGCATCTCGTCGTCGCGCAGCACCTTCAGGCTGGTGGTGTCGGCGCCGATCTCGAACAGCGCGACCAGCGCGTCCTTGCCCTCGTTCGGCAGCGCCGCGACGACACGGCTCATCGCCAGCCGCGAGGCATGGCTCTCGATGTCCAGCACCACCGGCTTCAGCCCGGCGGCCTCGGCCAGGCCCTGGCGGTCCTGCACACGGTCCTTGCGGCTGGCGGCGATCAGCACCTCGACGTCGCCGGCCGACGTGGCCGACGGCCCGATGACGCAGAAATCGAGGCTCACCTCGTCCAGCGAAAACGGGATGTACTGGTTGGCCTCGGACTCGACCTGGAGTTCCATCTCCTCGTCGCGCAGGCCGGCCGGCAGCATGATCTTTTTCGTGATGACGGCCGACTGCGGCATCGCCATCACCACCTGCTTGGTGCGCGTGCCGCTTTTCATGACGACCTTGCGCACGGCGTCCGCGACCTCATCGAATTTCTCGATCTGGCCGTCGGTGATCCAGCCCTTGTCAAAGGGCTCGGAGGCAAAACGCTCGAGCACAAATTCCCCCGACGCGGTTTGACCGAGTTCCACCAGCTTGACGCTGGAAGAACTGATGTCCAAACCGATGACGGGAGGGTGTTTGCGGCCTAGCAGCAGGTCCAGAAAACTCAAAGCTCACACTCCCCAGGCAACCCAGGCGATGCCCAAGCTTGTTAAAGAGTTACTTCAATGCTAGCAGTAAAGCCCTTGTGTACCAAAGAAAAACGGTCCTTGGAACCCCTGGGCTCGTTGCCATTCGCCGACGCTTCGCAGCGGAGTTGAAACAACCCGCAAACCACGCCGGCAGCCCGTGCAGTAAGTCACGCGGCAAGCCCTCGGCGGATTTGCGGGAGCGGTTTCTATAATCTTCGGCACCCGACTCCGGGACCTTTATGACCGCTGCCGCGCCCGAGCCGCCCCGCAATTCCTCCGCGTCCCGTTCCACCCTGCCCGACTGGTCGCGTCCGCTGCTGCGGGCCGGCGGCTGGCTGCTGGGCCTGGCC
>JBASTF010000857.1:0-20921 GCA_049274755.1 Rubrivivax sp.
AATCGCGCGGCGCCAGCGGCGTTGCTGCGACGGGTGAATCGGCGTAGTGTTTCCAGCCGCTCGCCCCCTCGCCGCATAGAACACAACTTCTCTTGCGGCTTGAGCACAACTTCTGTTGCACGAGCGGAGCGTTCAACCGGAATTGATTGTGTCCCACCAAATGACGTCCTGATAAGAACACTACTCAGGACACGGCACGCCCGGCGCTCCAAGCAGCTTCATCAACTCGCGCCGCCTCGCTCGATCGCCGTCCAGTGCAATGTTCCACAGCAGTTCGCGTTCCGCAGCATCGCGTTGGCGCTCGTCCGCGGCGGGCGCCATGCGCAAAGGACGGACTGCGGCAGGACGGCCGCCACAGCGCTCGAACTCCACATCGATGAGCCAGTGAATGAATGCCGAGTCCTTCGACGGGCTGTCGTAGTAGCGCTTGCACTCGTGCACGTAGGTTTCGAGATCAGCGAAAGTCGAGATCGTCGTCGGCTCGAAGCCCGTGATCCGGGTCCATCGTCGGATGTCGACCTCACTGAGCACCAGCCAATCACCGTATCGAAGCATCGGTCAGCTCCTGCTTCATCCCGTTCGAATCTCATCAACGTACTGCAAGGCGATGATCGAGGGCTTCGGCCTGCCCGCTTCATGGAAGTACGCACAATCGTCCACCCCAAGCGGGCCCTCTGGTAAGAGGTCCCCGCGGACTCGCCCGAAGGGCGCCAGCCCGGCCAGAGGCACCAGACCCCAGAGCTTCCCGCGCCACCAGTGCAGCCCTGCTCTGCGGCCCGCCGACAGAGCATCTATTCGCCTGCCGTCGACCCGCACCCACAAGAGGTCGCCGATCAACTGGCGCCCGCCGTGCAGCCGGAGCACGTCCCAAGTGCGCAGCCGTCCGACGGCTTCCGCGATCCTTGCCGTAACAGCAGGCGTCAGCATTTCAAACAGCCCTTCGGTCAGCGCCTCTGCGGTGGACGGCTTCGCACACCGCTCTATCAACTTGGCCATCAGGAACTCGGGCCCTGATACCCCACGGCCCAACCGTGAACCAGAGGTCTGCAGATCGTAGAGCTTCACCACGCCCGGGTTCGCAGCCAGACGGTCGTCAAGGTCGAGTCGTGGATGGGTGAACACCACCCATTGAGCAAAGCGCGCGTCGGGCACATCGACGCCCTCTGCGCGCAGATAGCGCTGCAGCGCCCGAAACTTGTTCTCGTTGTGGGCGACCAGACTTTTGAATACCTGCTCCTCGCCCGACCGACGCTGGTAGACCCAGCGATCAGCATCCAGCCGCAGCGTACCGCTCCAGTGCTTGACCTCGACGATCGCGATGCGCCGCGGCGTAACGACGACCAGGTCGATCTCGAACCGGCCGACCATCGGGTTGGCCGGATCGCGCGGCACGCGCTTGCCACCGAAGCTATGCCCGAAACGCGAGGCGTGATGTCGACCCATGACCCGCCGCAACGACAACTCGCCGCGCGCGCCTGCCATCACCTCTGGCAGTTCGGCATGCGGGTGTACCAGCATCATCTCGCGCCAGTCAGTCAGGCGTCGTTCCCAGCTGTCGTCGGCAGGTCGAAGCTCTGGAACCCCCGGTAATCGGAAGTCTTCGGGCGTCACGCCCCGAGATTCAGCGTTGTTCAAGATGGGCACTCCGGCATGTGGATCTGCCGGCCATGCTTGACCCCAACCTTCGTTCTTCAAGAGCCGCGCACAGCGTTCGCCGCCACGGGCGATCAGATGCCGATCCGCTCCACCTCGTCGAGCTTGATCTGATCGCCTCGCCGGTCATACAAGCCCGTCGTGCGCGCCGACTCGTGGTTGGCCATCTGCTGCGCAATCTCCAGCTTGCCGCCATTCAAGAGGTACTCGGTGATGCCGGTGGCACGAAACGAGTGGCAGCCGATGGCGGTCTCGATCCCGGCCGCCTCGGCGCGCCGGCGGATCATCCGATACACGTCGGCCTGCGACATCGGCCGCGATGACAGCGTATCGGTGGCGGCCCGCGCCGACCTGAAGAGCAGCCCACCCGGATCGTCAGCGATGCCGGCGGCCTCCAGGTAGTCGTACAGCCACTCCTCAAGCCGGTGGTGGCACGGCATCTCGTGGCGCTTGCCGCCCTTCTCGTCCAACCGCACCCACAGTCGCCGCCTCTGGGTGTAGACATCCTCGACGCGAAGCCGCGTGACCGCACCGACACGCGCGAAGGTGTAAACCATGGTCCCGATCAGGGCCCTGTCGCGCATCCCGACCAGCGTCACGGCGTCGATCGACTCGACAAGTTCGCGCACCTCGTTGGCCGACAGCACGGGCGTCTTGCCAGTCTTCACGGAGTAGCGTGGTCCACGCACCGCCGCCGCCGGGTTCACCGGCATCACCTGGCCGACGACGAGCCAGTCGAACAGCGAACGCAAGGCCGCGAGCCGTTGCTTCACTGACGGCGCGGCCAGATCGAGCTGTTCGACGTAGAGCGCTACCTGAACCGGCTTCACTTGACGTATGTCGCTGATGCCGAAGCGCTCGCACCAGTCGGCGAAGTGCTGCCCGGCCCGCGCGTAGGCCTTGCGCGTGTTCGGGTTGCGGATGTGCGCGGTGAAGAACTCCAGTGTGCGCGCCTTGGCGCGGGCGTCGGGCGCAAGCAGCGCCGGCACGGACGCGGCAGGCAGAAGTTCAAGCTGTGCAGAGGCGAGCATCGGCGTCGAAAGGGCTGTGATTGATAACGTCCTTTATCAGTCACAGGTCTGCCGCTTCAAGTGTCACCATGATCAGTAGGCGGCACTGCAGCCGTTCAAGAGTTCCGCAGATGGACGGCAACGCGACCGGTATCGACGTCACCGCCATAGACCGGCCCGTGCCCGTGGTCGTCTTGGTCAAGCCCGCCTGTAGGATTGCGCCGGCAATCAAGCCTCGGGCAGGAGTTCCATGCAAATCGATGACGCAATCACGGCCGCGCTACGCAACGTGGCCGAGCACGGCGACACGGACATCTTCCTGTTCCCATTCGAGAACTTGCTGTTCCGCGATCGGCTGACCGACGCCGCCAAGCTGATCAAGGCGATGCACACCCTGCCAGATCACTGGCTGTCCGTCAACCCGCCCGAGACGATGCGCAGCCTGACCCAGGTCGGCTACGCAGGCTTTCGATGGGCAACGTTGATCGATCCGTTCTGGAACGCGTACTACCTGTCTCTCGTCCTGTCGATGGCCGGCAAGATCGAGTCGGTTCGTGTCCCCGAGTCGGAGGGCACGGTGTTCTCGTATCGCTTCCAATGGCAAGACGCGGAAGCCAAGATCTTCAAGGACAGCACGTGGGTCGACTTTCGCAAGCAGTGCCTTGCGCTAAGCGACGCCCACCCAGTCGTTGTTCAGACCGACATTTCGGACTTCTACCCCCGCATCTACCACCATCGGATCGAGAATGCACTTCAGCGCCTTCCCGGCGTCGGAGATCAGCCGAAGCGAGTCATGGACCTGCTCAAGCATTTCTCGCAGAACGTGTCCTATGGGCTCCCGGTCGGTGGCCCTGCGTCTCGAATCCTGGCCGAGCTATCGCTAGATGGGGTGGACAAACTGTTGATCCGGCGTGGCGTGCGTTTCTGCCGCTACGCCGATGACTACGCGATCTTCTGCGCAGACAAGGCAGAGGCCTATCGCACGCTGGTTTTCTTGTCTGAGAAGCTTGCCAACGAGGGGCTGGTACTTCAGAAGAAGAAGACGCGCATCCTGTCGGCGCACGAATTCCGCGAGACGGCACAGCTATTGGACCCTGCTGAGGCGGCCAGCGCCCTTGCCACTGAGGAACAGAAGCTTTTGAGCATCTCGCTTCGCTTCGATCCATACTCACCGACGGCTGAAGAAGATTACAAGGAACTCAAGGGTGCGATCCAGGAGATCGACATCATTGGCATTCTCGGCCGTGAGATCGCCAAGACCACGATCGACGCGACGGTCGCGAAACAGGCAGTTCAGGCAATCCTGGTTCTCGATCCGGCGCAGCAGCTTCAGGCCGTCAACATGCTTCTTGACGCCGATAACGTTATGACGTTGGCGCCGGTGTTCGTGATGGTCATGCGGGTCGTCCGCGACGTGTATGCGAGTTCATCTTCGGACGCTCGGGGGCGGATAGACGAAGCGTTGTGCCGGCTCTGGGCCGAACAGTCGCCGCTACTGTCAGTCGAGGTCAACCTTTCCTACTACGTCCGCGCCATGGCAGGCGACCAGACGCAGCAGAAGGAAGAGATCCTAATCAAAATCTTCGACGACAGCGCCAACCCGATGATCCGTCGGCTGGTGATCATGGTGATGGCGAAGTGGTCGTGCCACTACTGGCTCTCCGATGCCAAGACCAAGTACGGGGCAATGTCGGTGTTCGAACGCCGTGCATTCATTCTCGCCTCCTACTTCCTCGGGGATGAGGGGAGACACTGGCGCGATCACGTCAAGAGCAGTTGGTCTGCGGCGGAGCAACTCATCCGCGATTGGTTCTCTGGTCGCTTTCAAGCCAACAAGAGCGTACCGTTGTGATATCCGAACGCGCATTCGCAAAGTCGTTTCCCTCCTTCTGGCAAGAGTTGGTCCCGCTGCTGACGCCGCGCTTCGTCGGACTATTCAACGAGGCCTATGCGAAGGAACTTCTGGACGATTCCGGCGCACCCGCAGCCGGTGTGCCCATCGGTCCAGGAACGCGCGCCGACGTTGTCGCGGAGTTCGCATTTTGGGCTGCTCGAATGTGTCATGACGCGGACCTTCCATTGGATCAGCTTCCGGCGCACCCTGCCCTAGTGCGAGAGGCTAGCCGACGAGCACTGGACGTGGTGCAGCGCTACGAGGGCGCCAAGCCGGCTACGCTTGACCCACTGCGGCCCGATGAGTTGACCGAAGGGTATGCGCTGACACTGAGCTATGCCTCGCTGTACCGCGCCCTTCAGCCCATTGCCAAGGTCGAGTTCGCCCCGCAGTTTCTGGGCTGCGGCTTCCTCAACGCCGCTGGCGGCGACATTGGAGTCGACGGGACGTTGGTTGAGGTGAAGACGACGACTCGCAAGGTCGCGGGCAAGGATCTGCGCCAACTCATCACTTACTTGGCGCTTGATGTAGGCGCCGGTCGCCAGCGCTGGACGCACATTGGCATCTTCAATCCCCGCCGCGGCACATTCCACCGGGCCGAGGTGGATGCGCTTTTGCTTCGTGTGTCAGGTGGCAAGCCACGGATTGATGTGCTCGGCGATATCGTGGAGTTCGTCCAAGCAACAGAGGTCTTCAAGGACCGCAAGTTCTAGAGCGTTCGTAGGTCACCGCGGTGACGGTGCGGACAAGGATGCGAACTCACCGGCAGGCCGAACGTTTCGCCGTCATCACGAGTTGCCTTCAAGCCCTCTGTCAATCTGCATGCTGTGCTGCTTGATCGCATCCGGCGTCTTGTACCCGCGCTCGACGAACGACACCATGTTGATCAACATCTGCGCAGTTAGCCGGCTGAGGTCGGCGACATCCAAGGCCATGACGTGGTGTCGAGCTGCACGATGGACTGCCTGCGATCTCAGTCCGTACAGTTTCGCGATGCGCTTCTTGAGTGCTTTGTATTCGCTTCGCGTTGCGAACTCGTAACCACCAAAGACAAGCACAGCGGAAACGCCGACCGACACCGACTTGGTGATCTCTTCTTCGTCAATGGAGAAGAACGTCTCGATGCAGCTCCAGTACTTCACGAACTGCATGACCGGCGTGGGATCGCGATGGGCATCCGCATACCACTGGAATCCGCGAGCTATTGCTTCCTCCAATGTCGTTCGCTTCTCAGCCTCGAAGATCTTCATGGCCGTTGCGAACGTGCTTGCCTGGTACAGCTGGCCCCGGAGGCCCGAGTCAATCTCGAAGGGTACCCCTCGGATCCCGCTTCGATGGATCGTGAAGTTCTCCGCTTCTTCCTCCCACGAAAACCAAGTGGAATCTCCGTGCGAGTCATGCCCCGTCATATTGGGGCTGATGAAGACTCTGGTGGCACCGGACTTCGACAGAACTGCTACGGCGACCGCCAGAAGCCCTGCCACTAGGTCAGCGAGGGCCCGGAAGCGTCTCTCCGCAACGCGCGCCGTCCCACTGGCGCGACCCTGCAGCCACAGCTCGCGATCTCGGTAGCCGGCGATGATCTTCGGCACGTCGGCCCAAGCGTGATCGACGCCCATGGCTTCAAGGTGGCGCGGCGACGGCAGCAGTAGCTTGAAGGATCCAAGCGCCAGATCTTCGATGCCCTTCAAATCCACTCCGACGAACGGAACAATGACTACGCGCGACTTAATCTGTGGCTTGATTCGAGCCGAGATAAGGTTGAGCCACTCCCGCGCGCTCTCGGCCATCTGTCCATTCGAGACCAGTTCTTCGAGCGTCTTCCAGGACGCGCTCCATACGTCTGCGTAGTCAGCGAGACCCTTGAAGGGATCAACCTCGACTGTCGTGGCAACGAGCCTCTCAACCTGCTCCATCCCACGGTCTGTGAGCAATACCATCCTGTGGTTGGACAACTGCAACTCACGACCAAAGGGCGCGTCGCCGAAATCCTCGAGCGCCCTGATGGACTTGTATGACTTTTCGCCAGCCAACTGCGTTAGAGCGCGCTTCATGATCCGCGCCTGCTTGCTAGAGAATGGAGACGAGGAATCACTCATATCATCAGCATGACATGGCCATCGCCCGGCACTGGTTTCCGCCTTGGCCTAGCTGTGAAGCTTCAATAGGTTGTTGCGGGTGTTCACCCGGAGAGGTTCTGAGAGACTGGAAATCGCCAAACCCCCAGTCCACTCAACAACCGAATCCGGATGAACACCCATAAGAATGCCCGATTGACCTACGCGCGTCGCCTGGAGATGGCGCAAGACATCACCGAGCGGGGCGACAGCGTTGCTGAAGCCGCCGCGCGTCACTGTGTCAGCGCAGTGACGGCCCGCAAGTGGCTCGGCCGCTTCCTGGCTGCCGGTCCCGCGGGCTTGCTGGACAAATCTTCGCGCCCTGCGAAGTCGCCTCGTGCCATCGAGCCGCAGGTGGCTCTTGCCATCGTGGAACTACGCCGAAGGCTGTGTCTGCAAGCGCAGATCGCCTCGTGCCTGGGCGTGTCCAAGGCGACGGTCAGCCGCGTCCTGAGGCGAGCGGGTCTGTCCAGGCTGAGCGATCTGCGTCCCGCCGAGCCGGTGCAGCGCTACGAGCGCGAGCAGCCTGGCGAGCTGCTGCACATCGACATCAAGAAGCTCGGCCGCTTCGACAGGGTTGGACACCGGATCACCGGCGATCGCGCTAAGCGCGGACGCAACATCGGCTGGGAGCACGTCTTCGTGGCCGTGGACGACCATAGTCGCATGGCCTTCACCCAGGTCCACGCCGACGAGAGCAAGCACAGCGCTGAGGCGTTCCTACGCTCGGCAGTGGCCTACTTCGAACGCTTGGGCGTGCCCATCCAGCGGGTGTTGACCGACAACGGCAAGTGCTTCCACTCAGCCCTGTTCGCCGCGACCTGCCTCGAGCTGGGCATCAGCCAGAAGTTCACCCGCGCATACCGACCGCAGACCAACGGCAAGGCCGAACGCTTCATCCAGTCGGCCTTGCGCGAGTGGGCCTACGGCCACGCCTACTCCAGCTCGGATCAGCGCCGAGATGCGCTGCCAGCCTGGAACCACTTCTACAACTGGCACAGGCCGCACCACGGCATAAACCTCCAGCCGCCGGTCTCACGCCTCTTGGTTCCTCGAAAGAACCTGTTGACACTTCACACCTAGCCAGCCTCTCCCGGAAGGCCCGCGCCTGAGCACTATGCCCACGCCTCCCCCAGCGCCTTCGCCTGCTGCAACACCAACTCCACTGCGGCCTCCTGCTGATCCGGCGGGTACTTGTACTTGCGCAGGATGCGCTTGACCATCAAGCGCAACTTGGCCTGTACGCTCTCGCGGGCCGACCAGTCGACGGTCAGGTTCTTGCGCAGGCTCTCGGCCAGTTCGTGGGCGATTTTCTTCAGCGTCTCGTCGGTCAACTCGCGCACCGCCGATTCGTTGTTGGCCAGCGCGTCATAGAAACGCACCTCGTCCTCATTCAGGCCCAGTTGCTCGCCGCGCGACGCGGCCTCGCGGAACTTCTTGGCCATCTCCACCAGCTCTTCCATCACCTGCGCGGCTTCGATGGATCGGTTCTGGTAGCGCTGCACCACGTGGGCCAGCATGTCCGAGAACTTCTTGCTCTGCACCACGTTGCTGGCGAAGCGTGACTTGATCTCGCCTTCGAGCAGGCGCTCCAGCAGTTCGACGGCCAGGTTGCGCTCGGGCAGGTTGCGAACCTCGGCCAGGAAGGCGTCGTCCAGGATGCCGATGTTGGGCTTGTCCAGGCCCACGGCGTCGAAGATGTCGACCACCTCTTCGGAGACCACGGCCGAGCTGATGATCTGCCGGATCGCCAGTTCGCGCTCCTCGTCTGTCTTCTTCTGCGCGGTGATCTCGCGCTTGGTCAGGATCACCTTCACGGCCTGGAAGAAGGCCACCTCCTCGCGCACGGCCTTGGCCTCGTCGAGCGTGCAGCACAACGTGAAGGCCTTGCTCATCGCCAGCGCCAGGTCGGCGAAGCGCTTCTTGCCGTCCTTCAGGCCCAAGACGTAGTTCGCCGCGCCGGCCAGCGTCTTGTGGCCGCCGGTGAGGAAGTCGCTGTAGTCGAAGCCATGGCCCGATGTTGTGTGATTCGTGCCAGCGAGCATGCCGCGCAGCGCATCCAGCTTCTCGGCCAGCACGCTGTAGGCTTCGTGCGCGTCCACCGTCGGCCGGCCGCGACCCTGAGCGGCGGTGTACTCCTTCAGCGCCGACTTCAACTCGTTGGCGATGCCGATGTAGTCCACCACCAGGCCGCCCTGCTTGTCCTTGAACACGCGGTTCACGCGCGCAATCGCCTGCATGAGGTTGTGGCCCTTCATCGGCTTGTCGACGTAGAGCGTGTGCACGCAGGGCGCGTCGAAGCCCGTGAGCCACATGTCGCGCACGATGACCATGCGCAGCGGGTCGGCCGGGTTCTTGAAGCGCTTCTCCAGCCGCTTCTTTACCTGGGCGCTGTAGATGTGGGGCCGCAGCAGTGCCTTGTCGCTGGCCGAGCCCGTCATCACGATCTTGATCGCGCCTTGCTCGGGGTCGGGGCTGTGCCAGTCGGGCCGCAGCTTGACGATCTCGTCGTAGAGGTGCACGCAGATTTCGCGGCTCATGGCCACCACCATGGCCTTACCGGTCTGCGCCTTGTTGCGCTCCTCGAAGTGCGCCACCAGGTCGGCCGCCACCTGTGCGACACGCGGCGCGGCGCCCACCACCTTCTCCAGCGCGGCCCAGCGGCTTTTGAGCTTGGCCTGCTGGCTCTCTTCCTCGTCTTCGGCCAGTTCGTCGACCTCGTCGTCGATGGTGGCCATCTCATCGGCCTTGAGGCCCAACTTGGCAAGCCGGCTCTCGTAGTAGATGGCCACCGTGGCGCCATCTTCCTTGGCCTGCTGCATGTCGTAGACGCTGATGTAGTCGCCGAACACCGCCCGTGTGTCGCGGTCTTCTCCCGACACCGGCGTGCCGGTGAAGGCCACGAACGTGGCGTTGGGCAGCGCGTCGCGCAGATGCTGGGCGTAGCCCACCTGGTACTTCGCGGTCGGCGCGAATTCCGCTCGGTGCTCGGGTGGCTGACCATCGCCGGTGGTCAGCGCGCCCGATGCCCTCGGCGCCGACTTCGGCGTCTTCAGCTTCGCCTCGAAACCGTACTGCGTGCGGTGCGCCTCGTCGGCCATCACGACGATGTTGTGGCGGTCGGAGAGCAGCGGGAACGTGTCCTCGTCTTCGCCCGGCATGAACTTCTGGATGGTGGCGAACACGATGCCGCCGCTCGGGCGGTTGCCGAGCAGCGCGCGCAGTTCCTGCCGTGTATTCGCCTGTACCGGCTGCTCACGCAATAGATCCTGCGCCAGGCTGAACACGCCGAAGAGTTGGCCGTCCAGGTCGTTGCGGTCGGTGATGACGACGATGGTCGGGTTCTCCATCGCGGGCTCTTGCATCACGCGTGCTGCGCAGCAGGTCATCGTGATGCTCTTGCCGCTGCCCTGGGTGTGCCAAACCACGCCGCCCTTGCCACGCAAGCGCGCATCGCTGTTCGGGCGCGAGGCTGTCACCACCTGCGCAATGGCCGCGCGCACGGCGTGGAACTGGTGGTAGCCGGCGATCTTCTTGACGAGTTGGCCGTCGTCCTCGAAGAGCACGAAGTAGCGCAGGTAGTCGAGCAGGTAGGCCGGCGCCAGCGCGCCTCGCACCAGCGTCTGCAGCTCATGGAACTTGCCCAGCGGGTCGAGCGTGTTGCCGTCGATCGTGCGCCAGGCCATGAAGCGCTCGCTGTCGGCCGAGAGCGAACCCAGCAGCGCCTCGCTGCCATCAGACACCACCAGCACCTCGTTGGTCTGGAAGATGTCCGGGATCTGCGCCTTGTAGGTCTGGATCTGGTGGAAGGCCTTCCACACGTCGGCGTTCAGGTCGGCCGGGTTCTTCAGCTCTATCAGCACCAGCGGCAGGCCGTTGACGAACAGCACGATGTCGGGCCGGCGCGTGTGGTGCGGCCCGGTGACGGAGAACTGGTTGACGGCCAGCCACTCGTTGAGCGACGGGTCTGTCCAGTCCACCAAACGCACAAAGTCGCCGCGCGTTTCGCCGTCCTGCTGGTACTGCACCGGCACGCCGCCCACCAGCAGGCGGTGGAAGTGACGGTTGGCGGCCAGCAGCGCCGGCGTACCCAAGTCCAGTACCTGCCGGATGGCGTCCTCACGCGCCGCTGCGGGCACGGTCGGGTTCAGCGTGGCCACCGCGGAGCGCAGGCGCCCGAGCAGCAGCACCTGGCGGTAGTTGTCGCGCTCGGGCGTGTCGCCGTCGGGCGCGATGTCTGGTCCATAGCGGTGTTGCCAGCCCACGTCGGCCAGCCACGCCAGGCACTCTTGTTCGAGCTGGTCCTCCGTCATGGGCTCCCTGCCAGCAGTTCGACATAGGCAGCGTAGCTGAACAGGCGGTTCTTCTTCTGGCCGGTCAGCTCGCTCAATATCCCCAGGTCCTGCAGCAGTTTCACCGCCGCAGTGGCCGTGGGGAAGGTCGTGTCCAGTTTCTGCCGCACCTGCTCGATGGTGAAGCGCGGCATCAGCGGCAGCAGCTCGAACAGGCGCAGGGCCACAGCGCCCACGCGGGGCGCAGCCAGCAGGCGCTTGCGGTCAGCGTTGATCAGGCTCGCCATCGCCACGATGCCGCGCTCGGCGTCTGTGGCCGCGGTCTCCACGCCATCGAGGAAGAAGCCGACCCAGCCTTCCCAGTCGCCCCCTTCGTTGTCGGTACTGCGCACGGCCGACAGCCGCCGGTAGTACTCGGCCTGGTGCTGCTTGAGGTAGCCGCTCAGGTAGACCAGCGGCTCGGGCAGCAGGCCCCATTGCTCCAGCAGCGCCGCGATGAGCAAGCGGCCGATGCGCCCGTTGCCGTCGAGGAACGGGTGGATGGTCTCGAACTGCACATGCACCAGGGCCACACGCACGAGCGGCGGCAGCGCCGGCTCCGGGTCATGGATGAAGCGCTCCAGGTCGGCCAGCAGCTCCGGCACCTTGTCCGGCGGTGGCGGCACGAACGCAGCCCGACCGGGCCGCGCGCCGCCGATCCAGTTCTGCGATCGGCGCAACTCTCCCGGCTGCTTGCCGGCGCCGCGTGCGCCATCGAGCAGCAGCCGATGCGCGTCGCACAGCAGCCGCACCGAGATCGGCAAGCCGGCCTCGCTGCGCAGGTTGTCGCGCACGAGCCGGAAGGCGCGCAAGTAGTTGGTGACCTCCTCGACATCGGCCGTGTTGGCCAGCACCTGGCCGGCCTCGTCGTCGAACAGGTCGGTCAGCGTGGCCTGGGTGCCCTCGATCTGCGAGGTGAGCAGCGCCTCCTTGCGGATGGCGCTGTAGAGCAGCCAGTCGACCGAGGGCACCAGACCAGCTACGCCACCCAGTCGGGCCAGGGCCATCTCGGCGCGGTGGTTGGTGGCCGTGTAGCTGTCAGCCGCCAGCGGCGGGTCGGCCGGCGGCAGCGCATGGGGGACGAACGCCTGCACCGCCTCGCCCAGCGTGGTGGTGGTGACGTAGGTGCCGGTGGTGCGCATGACGTGAAAGGCGACTTAAGTGCCCTGGCGGCATAGTAAAGCAAGCTTTAGTAAACCGCCAGCACATGAAAGACTGCTTGAATACCAACGCCTGCCCACGTCGCGACGAGATCACACCCCACGCCTGAATGTCGCCGCACCACTTGATTTCACTTGATTACAGATCACCCCGCCACCACAATCCCGCGGCGATGCAAAAAACTGTCCACAGCGAAAACCTGCGGTCCGCGTTGACCACCAAGGGCTGGGACCAGAAGCAACTGGCGGAATCGCTGGGCGTCAGCGGCCAGGCCGTCACCAACTGGATGAAGGGGGTCGACTTCCCCCGCCCTGCCACGCTACTGAAGCTGGCCACCACGCTGAGCCTGAGCTTCGAACAACTGGTGCGGTCCGACACGACGGATCAACCCGTCATCGCCTTCCGCAAGAAGGGCGCCGCCAAGACCACCGACGAACATGTGCTGCATGCCCGCGCCATGGGCGCAATGCTCAAGCCGCTGGTGGCGCATCTGCCTGCACGGCAGTCGCTGCGCACGCAGATCTCTGACACCTCGTTGGCCTACGACAGCCTGCAGGCCACGGCCGCCGCCGTGCGCGCCAAGCTGGGCATCGGGCCGGAAGCCGTGCTGTCCTACGAGCACCTGATTGGCCAATTCGCCGAGAACGACGCCGTCATCGTTCCGGTGATGTGGGGCGCCAAGAACACGCACGAGAACGCGCTGCACATCCTGCTGCCGGCGGAGAAGGTCACCTTCATCTACCTGAACCTCGATACCCACCTCGAGGACTTCAAGTTCTGGATGGCCCACGAGCTGGCGCACGTGTTCACGCCTGAGCTGGCCGGCAAGGACGATGGCGAGGACTTCGCCGACGCATTTGCCGGCGCGCTGCTGTTTCCGAAGGAACTGGCGCACCACGCCTACGTGAGCGCCAGCCATCGCCGCACGCCCAGCAGCGTGATCGGTGCGCTGCACGACTTCGCACGCGACCACATGATCTCGCTCTACAGCGTGTTCAACGAGGTCAGCAAGTACGCGCATGCACGCAGCCTGCCCGCGCTGAAAGTGACGCCCCAACAAGTGCACGCTGCGCGCAACAGCGGCAACGTGCGCGGCGAACTGGTCAGTGCCACCCTCTTCCGGCCCCTGCCGCCCGAGCCCGCCGTGTACATCGCGGCGGCGCACTCGGTCTTCAAGTCGGCCTTCTTCACGGCCCTGCAGGCACTGCTGCGCGAGCGCGGCACCGGTGCCGGCTACGTGCAGCAGGTGATGAGCGTCCCGCTCGCGGATGCCCAGGCCGTCCACGACGAGCTGCTGCGTTGACGCTGGTTCTGCTCGACACCAACACCTACCTCCGGCTGGCCAAGCGCATCAGACCGCTGCTCGGTGTGAAGTTCGGGCAGAAGGACTACGTGCTGACGGTGCTGAAGGATGTGGAGGACGAGGTGCGCCGCAGCCCCAAGCTGCGGTTCAACCACCCTTGGTTCGAGGAGCCGACCTTGGGCGCCGAGCGCGACGCCCGGCAGGTGCGGCTGAGCGACGGCGAGAAACGCCAGCTCGACAGCGCCCGCAGCGTGCTGCGCGCCCACGTGCTGGCCGAGGTGGAGGTCTACACCACCGGTGGCCGGCAGCCGCCTTCGGACACCGATTGCCGCGTGCTGGCCTTCGGCCAGATCCGCGAGGCCATCGTCGTGACGGACGACCTGGGTATGCACCGGCTGGCGGGGGACTTCGAGTTGCCGATTTGGCACGGCTGGGAACTGCTGGCCAAGATGAGGTCGGCCAAGAAAGTGGACAACGACCTGATCCGCGAGATCTACGACGCGCTGGAGCGCAATGGCGACCTCACCGCGACGTGGCGCGAGGCCAAGCACACCGAGTTCGTGAAGGTCTTCGGGCCGAAGCGGTAGTTCGCGGCGCTAAGCCAAGGCTGCTTCCGCTTCCACAACATCGGGCAGGCGAAGCTGGCCGGAAATCAAGCGGGGCAGCAGCGTGTCACGAATGGCAGCGAGTGACCGGCACGCCTGCTTGTTGGCAACGATTCGCGCATAGAGCGGATCGGCAACCGCTCCGAAAGCGGCGAGCACGTCGTCAGGCGGCACCAGCGCGGCGAAGCGGTCAATGTCCCCCTTGCCGAGGTGAATTACCGTGGTCGCGGTTTCGGTCGCCTCGATGTGCGCAAGTTGCGGCTCGATAGTCGCGCGTACGAATGCGGCCGGGACGCCCGCCTTCGGCCGAAAGACGCAGACCCGCTGATTCAGCCAAGCCCGCTCGCCACCCCACAGGTAGGCCCGGAACTCGCCGTCCATGCCAACCACGATATCGCCGGGCGTGAGGAGATAGCCCTTCGGATGCACTTCGTCCGTGTGCACGCCAGGTGCCTCGTCACGCAGATCGCGAATGCGAACGAGCGGACGGCCGATGCCGTCGGTGTTGAAGCGGCTCGATGCGAACGGCGCGCCGTAAACGACCTGCGCGACTTCGTAGATCGATGCCTCCGTCCAGCCGCGCGGAACAGGACCACGGCGTGCCTCGTCGAACCCGTCCGGAAACAAGGTCGCCGTGGCGTCGTCCATGCCGGCTGGCGCGAGGCCTTGGCTCTTGGCGCGAACGGGATCGAAGTCGACGAACCATGACTTGAACAGAGCCTGTGCGATGGCTTCGAGGGTGGCGTTGGTTTCGCGCAGGAGCGCGATGCGGTCGTGAAGCGCGTCGTTAACCATCGCGACCAGCTTTTGCACCGCTCGTGGAGGGAGCGCAATTCGAAGACGCCTTTGATCAGAGAGGCTGAGGTACGGAGCCATGTCGGTCGAGCGGCTCAGCGCTGCCAGTTGCTCAAGAAACTCCGTCGACTGTGACCACGCCCGCAGGAACCCTTGCTCAACAACTCCTGCGCCGGTGGACCGCCAGTAGCTTAGGTGAGGCGAGTAAACGAACCTCGGCATCGCCGCGGTGACATACGCAACCCGCCCCGTACTGTTCCCCTTGGTTGTGATGACTACATCGCCAGCGCGCGCGATCTTTGGACCAAATCTCGAGTCGTTAGTGGTCAGAAAGCGATCGACGCCGCCGAAGTCGATGTGGGTGTCCTTGACATGGCCCGCACGCAGAAAGATCAGGCCTTCGCCGCCCAGTTCGTCGTTCTTAGCGCGATACCCATCACCAATCTCCAGCGCCCCTCGATCCATGAGATCAGCGAACGACGCGGAAGCCCACTCAGAACTCATACCCGAGCCCTCCGAGCTTCTGCCGAATCACCGCATCCAGCTCCGCCCCCTTCGCCATCTGCTCCCCGAGCCTTTCGGTCAGCGCTTGCATCTTGGCCTCGAAGCCCTCGCCGTCGTCCTCCACGACTTCCGCGCCCACGTAGCGCCCCGGCGTCAGCACATGCCCGTGCTCGGCGACCTCGGCGAGCTTCACGCTACGGCAGTAGCCAGGCGTGTCGACGTACTCACCAGCCCCAGCTTCACCGCGCCACGCCGCCACAGTGTCGGCGATGCGTTCGATCACCTCGTCTTTCAGCTCGCACTGCACGCGGCTGATCATCGTGGCCAGCTTGCGCGCGTCGATGAACAGCACCTCGCCTTTGCGCTGCGGTTTGTCCTTCACCAGGAACCAAAGGCAGGCCGGAATCTGCGTGTTGAAGAAGAGCTGCCCCGGCAGCGCGATCATCACTTCCACCACGTCGGCCTCGACCATCGCAGCGCGGATCTGGCCTTCGTTGTTCTGGCTGCTGCTCATGCTGCCGTTGGCCAGCACGATACCGGCGCGTCCGCCAGGCTTCAGGTGCCACAGCATGTGCTGCAGCCAGGCGTAGTTGGCGTTGCCCTGCGGCGGGTCGCCATACTCCCAGCGCGCATCGCCCGACAGGCTGGCGTGCCACCAGTCGCTGATGTTGAACGGCGGGTTGGCCAAGATGAAATCGGCGCGCAGGTCGGGGAACTGGTTCTTCGTGAAGGTGTCGGCCGGCTCGCGGCCGAGGTTGAAGTCGATGCCGCGGATGGCCAGGTTCATCGCGGCCAGCCGCCAGGTGGTCGGGTTGGCCTCCTGGCCGAAGATGGCCACGTCACCCAGCTTGCCGCCGTGGCTGAGGATGAACTCCTCGCTCTGCACGAACATGCCGCCGCTGCCGCAGCACGGGTCGTACACCTTGCCGTGGTGCGGCGCCAGCACGGCCACCAGCGTCTTGACGATGCTGCGCGGCGTGTAGAACTGCCCGCCGCGCTTGCCCTCGGCGCTGGCGAACATGCCCAGGAAGTATTCGTACACCTGACCCAGCACGTCGCGCGCGGTGGCGGCGCTCTCACCGAAGCCGATGGTGGAGATCAGGTCCACCAGTTCGCCCAGCTTGCCGTCGGGCAACTGGGCGCGGGCGAAGCGCTTGTCGAGGATGCCCTTGAGCTTGGGGTTCTCGGCCTCGATGAGGCTGAGCGCATCGTCGATGCGCTTGCCGATGTCGGGCTGCTTGGCCGCAGAACGTATGGCCTCCCAGCGCGCCGCCTCGGGCACCCAGAAAACGTTGGCCTCGCGGTAGTAGTCCCGGTCTTCCAGCTCGGCGGCGATGTCAGCGGGCGTGGCGCTGTCGAGGTGGTATTCGTCGGCCGGGTCGGCGAAGCGTGCCGTCAGTTCGGTGCGTCGGGCCTGGAAGGTGTCGGAGATGTACTTCAGGAAGATCAGGCCGAGCACCAGGTGCTTGTATTCGGCCGCGTCCATGTTGGCGCGCAGCTTGTCGGCGGTGGCCCAGAGGGTCTTCTTCAGGTCGTCGATCATTCAGGCTTCTGTTCTTTGACTGCCGCTGCGGGTGTACGGGCGAGGCAGTCTAGCAACGCCAAGGACCGGCCCGAGGGGCTCCGCGGCCCATTTCCGAGGCTTGGCCCCGCCGAAATGTCCGGCCGCCGTGGGACTTGTCGTCGGCCGACAGGCCCTTCGCGCAGGCCCTGCTGCCGTACACGTCGGAGCACGCTGCCGACCCATTTTGCGAGCCTCGTCCTCGCCCAACTAGAGGCATGGCAGAAGAAGGTCAAGCCCGAGGGGAACGCGTCAGCGTCGGTGTCGCACAGCGTCTTGTCGCACCTAATTGCAACTCTGCCCGGATCAAGTGGTCGGGATCAGCCACATGAACCTGCGCCGGGTTTTCGGCACTGTTGACACTACACGCACGCTTGCGTTCAACTCTCGATCAGCCCTGCAGTGCCTGCAGCAGGACGTCAAGTCAACAGCAGGCCGGACGCTGCCACCGAGCGCTCAGACGCTGAAGCAGCCGTTAGCGGTCGTGACCCGCACTTCCATCGCGTAGCCCGCTTAGACGAGTTGCGCGGCCGTGCAAGACGCGGCCCCCATCCTTCTCTCCGATCCGCATCCCCGAGATGCGATGCGCTGCCAGGCTCGCCCGCGAGCACCTGCAGCCACACCCCGCAACGCGTTTGCGTTGCGATCCCAGAATTCCCTTGTCACGGCCCCTGCCCTTGTGGGCGTTCGGTCGGCACGCGCTGCAACTGCGCAGCATGCCGGTCGAAGACCACCGTGACCCTGCACGCCCTCGGTGGAAGGGGGCGCGTCCAGCAGGAGCCGAGGGAGCCCCTTCGCTTGCCCACCGCATGACCAGGTGAACCTGGTCGCCGCCGCAACCCCGACTTCGAAGTCAGGCGGCTGCGCGGTCTGCGCCATGAGCGCATCGATGACCCCGCGCGGAAACGCGCGCGTGTCGTCCGGGCAGCTTCCGATTTTTTAAGACCTCCAGCGGCCAGCTCAGCCGCACCTTTGGACGAACCCTTCCGGCACAGAGGCCCGCCGGATGTGGACACCGCTCTTCGCCTCCGCGCCGCTTCGAGACGGAACACCTCGAAGCGACGCGCCCCAACACCGTGTTCCAGGTAGGCCATCGACCCCGGCTGGCTCCCGGGGTCAACCACTTGGAGATCGATATGGGTTCGAAGACAAGACAACGCGGAAGGCACGAGCTGCGCAAGCAAGCAAGTGAAGGACGTGACCCCGCTGCGGTGCTGGCGTCGCTGCCAATCGGCACGAGCGACTGGAAGCGTGTGCTGGACGCCATTGTCAAGCAGCACAACAGCCAGCACGCCAAGCTGTACAAGGTGGTGTCCTTCAAGACCATGAGGGACCGCGAGTACTTCTACTTCAGCTTCTTCAACGAACTGCGCACTCACACGACGTTCCGGGACGCCGACCCGCGCGTCCTCAAGCAGCGCCATGTGCAGGCGGTGGTAGCGCGCTGGCTGCAGCGCGACATGGCCACCGCCAGCATCCACAACTACCTGTCCTTCCTGCGCACCTTCGCGGGCTGGATCGGGCGGCCCGGCCTGGTGCGCGAGGTGGCCTTCTACGTCGGCGCCGATTCGCCGCACGTGCACCGCAAACAGGTGGCGGTGGAAGACCGCAGCTGGACGGCTCATGGTGTCGACATCGAAGCCAAGATCGCCGAGGTGGCCGCCTTCGACCCGTGGGTCAGCCTGCAGTTGGAGATCTGCTACCGGTTCGGTGCCCGGCCCAAGGAGGCACGGCACTTCCGGCCACACGGCGCGCTGATCCCTCGGGAGCTGGCCTTCGAGCGCGACGCCGCGGCCTACCCGGAGTGCGAGGAGTTCGTGCGCTTCGCCCAAGGCACCAAGGGTGGGCGCCCGCGCGACGAGCCGCTGCAAACCGAAGAGCAGCGCGAGTTGCTCACGCGGCTGCAGTCCGTCGTCGCCAAGGGCTGGTACGTGGGTGAGCCGGGTCGCACGGCAGCACAGAACCAGGACCGCTTCTATAACGTGCTTCGGCGGTTCGGCATCACTCGCAACGCGCTGGGCGTGACGGCGCACGGCCTGCGGCACCAGTCGGCGAACGATGGCTACGAGGCTGACACCGGTGCACCCTCCCCGGTACGCGGCCAGCATGAGCGCCCGGAGAACGATGCCGATGCGCGCTACCGGACGGCCATTCGCCTGGGTCACTCGCGTCTGCGTTCCAGCACGTTCTATGTCGGCACGATGGGCAAGGCGGGCCAGGCTGATGCGCCCGCGCGCGCGCCCGAGGGCGCGCCTGTGGAGCAGTCGTCATGAGCCGCGGCCTACCCCTGTCCGAAGCCATGGCGCACGTCGGCCTGAAGCGCCGAACCTTCGACAGCCTGATCCGCCCACGCGTCACGCCAATCCGCGTCGGCACCAGCCTCATCTTCGACGTGCACGACCTCGATCGCGCCTTCGACGAGTTGAAGGCGGCCTCGCAGGCGCCGGACACCTCTGCCAGCGCCGCCGAGCCGGCGCAGAATGTGCGCAGGAACGGACGGCCCATTCCACAGAAAGGAGTTGAACCATGGGCCGATCAACACGGGGGATCCACCCCGACGAAGGCGGTACCTGGCAGGTCGACAAGGTCTGGCGCGGCACTCGATTTCGCCAGCGCGGTTTCACAAGTGCTGGCGAAGCGCAGGCCTGGCTGATCAAGCAGCTCGAAGAGCTGCGCACCGTGACGCTTCACGGTGCGCGGCCCAAGCGCACGTTTGATCAGGCCGCGGCGCACTACGTGACGATCTTCCAGGACAAGGTATCCATCGAAACCGAGACCTCTTGGCTCAAGAGCGTGATGCCACACATCGGCCATCTCCAGCTGAACCAGGTGCACGACGGCACCCTGGCGCCCTACGTTGCGAAACGTCTGGCCCAGGGCCGTTCGCACAAGACCGTGAACAGCGGGCTGGGCATCGTCCGCCGGATCCTGAATCTGGCGGCGAAGTCCTGGCGCGACGAGAACGGCATAACCTGGCTGGAGCATGCGCCGGCGATCACGATGCTGCCGCTGGTGGGCCACCAGCGCGAACCGCAGCCCCTGAGCTGGGGCCAGCAGCGCAAGCTGCTGCCCTTGTTGCCGGACCACCTGGCGCGCATGGCGTTGTTCGACCTGAACACCGGCGTGCGCGACGACGTGGTCTGCAACCTGCGCTGGGACTGGGAGATCCAGGTGCCGGAACTCGGCATCTCGGTCTTCGAGGTGCCGCGGGAGCACGTGAAGGGCCGACGCCGGCCGCGGGTGGTGGTGTGCAACAGCGTGGCGCAGTCGATCATCGAATCGCAGCGCGGCAAGCACGAGGAGTTCGTCTTCGTGTGGCGCCGCGAGCGCGTGAAGAACCTCGACGACACACCGCTGATGCCCTACCGGCCGATCCAGACGATGCACAACACCGCGTGGCAGCGCGCACGACGCGAGGCCGGCATGCCCGACCTGCACGTGCACGACCTGCGCCACACCGTGGGCATGCGCCTGCGGGAAGCGGGCGTGCCGGAGAGCACGGTGGCCGACATCC
Organism: Rubrivivax sp.; assembly: GCA_049274755.1. GTDB lineage: Bacteria > Pseudomonadota > Gammaproteobacteria > Burkholderiales > Burkholderiaceae_C > Rubrivivax. The sequence goes on from JBASTF010000857.1 coordinate 20,449, forward strand.
TCTGGCACAGCAACGCGTCGATGACGCGCCACTACAGCGTGGCGCAGATCGTCGAGCTGCACGCGGCGCTGGAGAAGATCAAGGAAGACTCAGGCCGCTGGAACAAGAGCCTGGCGACCTTGCGGCGCGAGCATGAAGAGGCGAAGCGGGTGGCGTTGGAGGGCGAAAGTCACCCAAAAGTCCCCCGGCAAAGAAAAACGGGCTAGACGCCGAAACGTCTAACCCGTTGTTCTAGAACCGAAATTCTGGCGCGGCTGGCAGGATTCGAACCCACGACCCCTTGGTTCGTAGCCAAGTACTCTATCCAGCTGAGCTACAGCCGCGAAGCCACAGACTATAGCACATCCAGAACCGGGCTTGGAACAGCGCTTGCCGGCAAGCTGTCACTCGATGGCCGCGGCCGCACGTTCGCAGGCGTGGGCACGGGCTTCGTCGGACTCGTCACGGGCCAACTGGGCCAGCATGCGCCAGGC
>JBASTF010000858.1:0-2083 GCA_049274755.1 Rubrivivax sp.
GCCGGCACTGCGGCCGCGGCCGAGACGTCCCCAGACAACCCGCTGCTGGCCGCGCTGGGCCACGACCCGGCGACGCTGGATGCGCTGCAGGCGCGCACCGGCTGGCCGGCATCAGAACTGGCGGCGAAACTGCTGGAGCTGGAACTCGAGGGCCGGGTCGCGCGCCTGCCCGGCGGACTTTTCCAACGCCGCGGCAAAGCCTGAGCGCGCAGCCCGAAACGCTCGGGTATAGTGGGTCGATGTTCGATGTGCTCGTGTACCTCTACGAGAACTACTGGCGCCCGGACGCCTGCCCGGACCAGCAGCAGCTGACACGCAAGCTGTCGGCCGTGGGCTTCGAGTCCGAGGAGATCCAGGAAGCCCTGCGCTGGCTGGACGGCCTGGCCAGCAGCGCGGAATCCTGCGCCGGCAGCGCTGCCACCGGCAGCATCCGCGTCTATTCGGAGGGTGAACGCGAACTGCTGGGCGACGACTCCATCGGCTTCATCTGCTTCCTGGAAAGCGCCGGTGTGCTGCCGGCCCCGATGCGCGAGATGGTCATCGACCGCGCCTCGGCCGTCGGCAACGGCCCCATCGACCTGGAAGATCTGAAGATCATCGTGCTGATGGTCTTCTGGAGCCTGGGCGAAGAACCTGACGCGCTGATCCTCGACGAACTCTTCGTCGCCGCCGAAGACCGCGTCGTGCACTGAAGCGCGGCCGGGCCTACTGGCTCAGCAGGCGCGAGGCATCCACATCCAGCTTGGCCAGGGCGCTGCGCGTGGCGCGCACCGTCAGGGCTTCGTCCTGCGCCGGCAACAGCAGGCCGGCCTGCAGGAAGGACGCGAGCCGGTGCTGCTGGAACAGCACACAGCGACCCTGCGGGCTGACGAACAGCGACAGCTGCTTGCGCAGCCCCTGCCAGGCGAGCTGCACGGGCTCGGTGCGCTCGCGGTACTCCAGCATGTACCAGCTGCCGACCTGCAGTTCACGCGCCCAGGCCACCATCGCCGGCGTCGGCATCGAACCACCGTCCAGCACCACCTCCAGGCCTTCGCTCTGGTGGCCCGAAAGGTCCAGCACCATCGACTCGTCGATCTGCACGTCGGCGGCGTCGGGCAACAGCTCTTCCAGCGTCTCCAGCCGCTCCATCAGCTCGCGCAGGCGGTCGTCGGGGATCACCGCCGCCTTGGCAGTGAAAGCCGCGGCCAGCGAGTTGTTCAGCTGCTGGATCTGCTCGTCCTGGCGCGGCGTGTCCATGCCGGCCGAGGCCATGCCTTCGCGCAACGACTTCAGCAACGGCGGCAGGCGGCGGATGACCTCGGCGCGCTCCTCGCGCGTGACCTTGGCGCTGGCGCTCCAGATCAGGTCGGCGGCCGCGCGTTTCATCTGCCGCGTCTGATCGCCCTGCGCGCCGTAGCGCACGGCGGTGGTGGCCAGCACGTCGGCCCAGACGTGGAACAGGAACTGGCGCACACCTTCCTGCACCGGCACCTCGTTGAGCATGCGGCGCAGTTCGATCGTGTACTGGATGGCCAGCGTCTCGCGCTGCTCCACCTGCTGCGCCAGCGACACCCCCTGGCGCGTGGCCTCGTTTTCGTTCTTGAAGTAGTGCTCGAGGAACTTCTCGAACTCGGTCAGCACGGTCTGGAACACACGGCGCCCGGTGTCCGGGTAGGCCTCGACGACCTGCACAACACGTTTGATCTCCTTCTCCAGCGCGTCGCCCACGCCCTGCGTGGCGCTGTCGAAGCCCATCACGCAGGCGCCCATGCGGTCGATCAGCCGCCGCGCCGGGTGGTCGACGGTGGCGAAGAAATCGGGTTCGCTGACGGCCACACGCAGCACCGGCATCTGCAGCCGCGCAAACCAGACACGCACGCTGGCCGGGATGCGTTCCTCGGTGAGGATGCTCTGGAACAGCAGTGCGACGATCTCGATGGTGGCGCGTTCCTCGGGCGAGGCTGCGGCCTTTTTCAGCACCTGCTTGCGCTGGTGCATCTCCTCGAGCATCACCGGCGTCGTGACCAGGGCCTCGCCGCGCAGCGTGGTCGGCGCCAGGCGCTGGCGGATGCCGACCTGGGCGTTGTCGATGGCCCGCGCC
>JBASTF010000859.1:0-3451 GCA_049274755.1 Rubrivivax sp.
GGCCGTGGCCTACCCGCAGCTGCCGGCGATCTCCAGCCTCACCGACTACCGGCCCAAGCTGCCGCTGCGTGTGTTTTCGGCCGACGGCGTGCTGCTCGGCGAATTCGGCGAGGAGCGCCGCAACCTGACGCCGATCGGCCAGATCCCGCAGGTGATGAAGGACGCCGTGCTGTCGGCCGAGGACGCACGTTTCTACGAACACGGTGGCGTCGACTACAAGGGCGTGGCCCGCGCGGCGCTGGAAAACCTGCGCGACGCACGCAGCCAGGGCGCCAGCACCATCACGATGCAGGTGGCGCGCAACTTCTACCTGTCGACGGAAAAGACCTTCACACGCAAGATCTACGAGATCCTGCTGGCGCTGAAGATCGAGAGCGTGCTGACGAAGGACCAGATCCTCGAGCTGTACATGAACCAGATCTTCCTCGGCCAGCGCGCCCACGGGTTTGCCGCGGCCGCCGAGATCTACTTCGGCAAGCCGCTGAAGGACGTGACCATCGCCGAAGCGGCGATGCTGGCCGGCCTGCCCAAGGCGCCGTCGTCCTACAACCCCATCGTCAACCCGAAACGGGCGACGCAGCGCCAGCGCCACATCATCGAACGCATGTTCGACAACGGCTTCATCACCGAGGCCCAGCACGACGCGGCGCTGAACCAGGTGCTGCGCTACCGCACGCAGAGCGAGGTCGCGGTGCATGCCGAGTACGTGGCCGAGTCGGCGCGCCAGCTGGTGTTTGCCCAGTACGGCGACGAAACCTACACCCGTGGCCTCAACGTGCACCTGACGGTGAACGCCGCCGACCAGGCGGTGGCCTACCGCGCGCTGCGCCGCGGCCTGATGGACTTCGAGCTGCGCCAGGTCTACCGCGGCCCCGAGGCCTACATCGACCTGCCGGCCAACCCCGAGCTGATCGACAACCGCGTCGCCGAGGCCCTGGCCGACCACCCCGACAACGACGACCTGCGCGCCGCCGTCGTTCTGGAAGCCTCGCCGCGCAAGGTGGTCGCGATGCTGCAGAGCGGCGACAGCATCAGCGTCACCGGCCCCGGCCTGGTGCCGGTGACCTCGGGGCTGTCGGACAAGGCGGGGCCGAAGACGCAGATCCGGCGCGGCGCCGTCGTGCGGGCGATGAAGGGCCCCAAGGGCGACTGGCTGCTGACGCAGCTGCCCGAGGTCGAAGGCGCGCTGGTGGCGCTGGACCCCAAGACCGGCGCGCTGCGCGCCCTGGTCGGCGGCTTCGATTACGGCAAGAACAAGTTCAACCACGTCACCCAGGCCTGGCGCCAGCCGGGCTCCAGCTTCAAGCCCTTCATCTACTCGGCGGCGCTGGAAAAGGGCTTCACGCCGGCCACCATCGTCAACGACGCGCCGCTGTTCTTCGACGCCGCCGACACCGGCAGCCAACCCTGGGAGCCGAAGAACTACGATGGCAAGTTCGAAGGCCCGATGCCGCTGCACACGGCGCTGGCCAAGTCCAAGAACATGGTGTCGATCCGCGTGCTGCGGTCGATCGGCGCAGCGTATGCGCAGGACTGGATCACCCGCTTCGGCTTCGAAGCCGAGAAACATCCCGCCTATCTGACGATGGCGCTGGGCGCCGGCTCGGTGACACCGATGCAGATGGCCACCGCCTACAGCGTCTTCGCCAACGGCGGCTACCGCGTGGCGCCGGCGCTGATCGAGAAGCTCACCGACACCAAGGGCCGTGTGCTGATCGAAGCCAAGGCCCCGGTGCTGGACGATGCAGCCCGCGTGCTCGATGCCCGCAACGCCTTCGTGATGGGCACGCTGCTGCAGGAGATCGCCCGCTCGGGCACGGCGGCGCGGGCCCAGGCCACGCTGAAGCGGCCGGACCTCTACGGCAAGACCGGCACCACGAACGACTCGATGGACACCTGGTTCGCCGGCTACCACCCCAGCCTGGTGGCCGTGGTCTGGATCGGCTACGACCAGCCGCGCAAGCTGGGCGACCGCGAAACCGGCGGTGGCCTGTCGCTGCCGGTGTGGATCGAACTGATGCAGCAGGCGCTGAAAAACGTGCCGGTCGAAGAGGTGACCCCGCCCGAAGGTGTGGTCAACATCGGTGGGCTGTGGATGTTCGACGAGTACGGCGGCAACCGCGGTGTCAGCAGCCTGGGGCTGGAAGACAAGGTGCCGCAGGCGCCGAATGCCGAGGAGCGCAACAGCATCCTCGACCTGTTCCGGCGCTGACTAGAACTGCAGCGGCCTGCCCGCCTGCTGGCTGGCGTGCTGCGACAGCGCCGCCAGGAACTCGCTGCCGTCGCGGGTGTCGCGCCAGCCGCCGCCATCGTAGCGGTAGTGGAAACCGCCGCCCCGCGCTGCCATCCACACCTCGTGCAGCGGTGGCTGCGTGTTGACGACGATCTGGCTGCCGCCCGGAAAACTCAGCTCCAGCAGGCCGCCGGTGCGGCGGGTGTCGATGTCGACGACGTCATCCTGCAGCAGCCGGTCGGCGGTCGCTTCGATGCGTGCCAGCAGTTCGGAGGTCAGCCGGTGGTACTCGGCGTCGGTGAGGACCGTGCTCATAAAATCCAGGGATGCAGACAAAGCCGTTTCGATCGAGTGTAGTGCCGGCTGCCGCCACCCTGATGGCGCTGGTGTTGCTGGCCGGCTGTGGCCAGAAGGGCCCGCTGACCCTGCCACCGTCCAGCCAGAGCGCTTCGGCGCCGGCACGTTGACGATGTTGCCCGGCGCCCCCCATCTCGCCCGCATGGCCAGCGGCGAACTGCAGCTCGAGGGCCATGCACTCGCCGAACTCGGCCGCCGTTTCGGCACGCCGCTGTTCGTCTATTCGCGCGCCGCGATGCGCGATGCGGTCGCCGCCTACCAGCGTGCGCTGCAGGGCCGGCCGCACCTGGTGTGTTACGCGATGAAGGCCAATTCCAGCCTCGCCGTGCTGCAGACCTTTGCCGAGGCCGGTTGCGGTTTCGACATCGTTTCGGGCGGTGAGCTGGCGCGTGTGCTGGCCGCTGGCGGCGACGCGGCCCAGGTCGTGTTCTCCGGCGTCGGCAAGACCCGCGCCGAGATGGCGCAGGCGCTGCAGGCCGGTGTGCGCTGCTTCAACGTCGAGAGCCGGGCCGAGCTGGACACGCTGTCGGCCGTGGCCGTTGCGCTGGGCAAGACCGCGCCCGTCAGCCTGCGCGTGAACCCCGACGTCGACGCCGGCACCCACCCCTACATCTCCACCGGGCTGAAGGGCAACAAGTTCGGCATCGCACACGACGAGGCACTGGCCGCCTACCGCCATGCGGCGTCGCTGCCGGGGCTGCGGGTCGTCGGCATCGACTGCCACATCGGCAGCCAGATCACGCAGATCGCGCCCTATCTCGACGCGCTCGACCGCGTGCTCGACCTCGTCGAGGCCGTCGAAGCCGCCGGCATCCCCATCCACCATGTCGACGTCGGCGGCGGCCTGGGCATCACCTACAC
>JBASTF010000860.1:0-1743 GCA_049274755.1 Rubrivivax sp.
GCGCTGGGCCGCACGCGCGCGCATGTCGGCCACCTTGGCCGCCACCGCAGCCGGCGGTTCGCCCCAGGTGAGGTAGGTGTCCACCTGCTCGGCAGCGAGCTCGTGGGCTTCGTCGGAGCTGCCGCCGAAAAACACCGGCGGGTAGGGTTTCTGCAGCGGCGGGTACAGCAGCTTCGCGCCTTTCACACGCAGCTGCGCGCCGTCGAAGTCCAGCGGCTCGCCGTCGTGGCTGCGCGCCAGCAGCTCGCGCCAGACCGTCAGGAACTCGCGCGACAGCGCGTAGCGTTCGCTGTGCAGCAGGAACAGGCCGTCGCCTTCCAGTTCCTCGGGGTCGCCACCGGTGACGAGGTTGACCAGCAGGCGTCCGCCCGACATCCGGTCCAGCGTCGCCGCCATGCGTGCACTCTGCGCCGGCTGCACCAGGCCCGGCCGCAGCGCCACCAGGAACTTCAGCCGCCGCGTGGCGTCGATCAGGCTGGCGGCCAGCACCCAGGAGTCTTCGCAGCTGCGGCCGGTGGGCAGCAGCACGCCTTCGTAACCCAGACTGTCGGCGGCGATGGCCACCTGCTTGAAGTAGTCGTGGCTCGCAGCGCGCGCGCCCAGGCTGGTGCCGAGGTAGCGCGAATCGCCGTGGGTGGGGATGAACCAGAAGAGTTTCATCGCGCGGCTCCGGCCGGCAAGGCGTCGACGATGCGCAGCGCCTTCGGAATCAGGCGCAGCTCGAAGAAGCTGTCGGCGATCTTCTGCTGCGCTGCCGCCACGGCGGGTGTCAGCGGCGTCACGCCGAACTGGTAGCGGCGCAGACTGGTTTCGACGACCTCGACGTCCAGCCCCTGCAGCGGCGCGATCAGCTGCGCCGCGGCCTTCAGGTTGGCCTTCAGCCAGCGGCCCTGCTCCAGCGTGTCGGCAAACAAGGTGGCGATCACCTGGGGGTGTTTGTCGACGAACCCGCGCTCAGCCAGGTAGTAGGCGTAGTTCTGCACAACCCCGCGGCCATCGGCCAGGATGCGTGCGCCGGTCTGTTTTTCCACCGCAGCGAGGAAGGGGTCCCAGATGGCCCAGGCGTCGACCGCGCCCTTCTCGAACGCGGCGCGGGCGTCGGCCGGCGGCAGGAACACAACCTGGATGTCGCTGTACTTCAGCCCGTGTTTTTCGAGCAACTTCACCAGCAGGTAGTGCACGTTGCTGCCCTTGTTCAGCGCCACCTTCCTGCCCTTCAGCTCGGCCACGGTCTTGATCGGCGAGTCCTTGTGCACCACCAGGGCCTCGGCCTCGGGGGCGGCCGGGTCGTTGCCGATGTAGACGAACTGCGCACCGGCGGCCTGGGCAAAGATCGGCGGCGCCTCGCCGACAAAACCGACGTCGACCGAGCCGACGTTCAGGCCTTCCAGCAGCTGCGGGCCGGCAGGAAACTCCACCCACTTCACAGCCACGCCCTGGGCGCCCAGCTTCTTTTCCAGCGTGCCCTGGCTCTTCTGCAGCACAAACAGGCTGGCGGACTTCTGGTAGCCGATGCGCAGCGTGGTCTGCGCCTGGGCGGCGGGAACGAGGGCCAGCGCCAGCGTGGCCAGCACAACACGGAACAGCGTCTTCATGATCGATGGGTGCGGTGTCAAAAAGGAGGTCGCGCACCCGCCAGCGCGGGCGCGGCGACCTGGAAGCACGGGGACCGTGCGGAGACAAACGACGAGAGAGAAACGGGGCGGTGGCGCGTGGCAGCGTCAACAGGGGTCGGCCACGGCC
>JBASTF010000861.1:0-2171 GCA_049274755.1 Rubrivivax sp.
CCACCAGGCGGCGGCCCGGCGTCGGCTGGCGCGCCGGGTCGGCCGAGGCCTCCACCATCAGCTGCGCCAGGCGCTCGGCGTTCAGCTTGCGCAACTCGTCGAAGGTGCCGATGCGGCCGCGGTCCGACGGCAGCTCGGTGGCCGCCGTCCAGCGGTTGTTGACGTGGCCGTAGAAGTCGCTGCAGGGGTCGATCTGCGGCGACAGGCTGGCGGCGTCGAAGGCCTGGGCAGTGGCGGCGGCCAGGCTCAGCAGCGTGGCGGCCAGGGGGCGGGGCAGGTTGCGCATCGCGCAAGCGTAGCCCAGCAAGGGCCTGCGGCGACCGAGGATTGCCCCGGCATGCGATGCTTGCCGCGATGAGCACCCCGTTTGCCGGCCGCCGGCGCTGGCTGGCCCTGCTGCCGCTGGCGGCGCTGCTGCTGGCCGGCGGCTGCAGCACGCTGGACGAACAGCAGCGGCGCTGGATCTTCCAGCCCAGCAAACAGTCCTGGAACGGCGGCTACGCGGCCGAGGGCATGGCCGATGTCTGGATCGAACACCGGCCCGACGGCGCCGATGCACCGGTGAAGCTGCATGGCCTGTGGCTGCCGCAGGAAGGCCGGCCCGATGCACCGACGCTGCTGTACCTGCACGGTGCGCGCTGGGACGTGAAAAGCAGCGCCAGCCGCATGCGCCGCATGCACACGCTGGGCTTTTCGGTGCTGGGCATCGACTACCGCGGCTTCGGCCAGAGCACCGACGAACTGCCGTCGGAAACCAGCGCCCACGAAGACGCCGCCGCGGCCTGGTCGTGGCTGCGCCGGCAGCAGCCGCAGGCGCGGCCCTTTGTCTACGGCCATTCGCTGGGCAGCACCATCGCCGTGCGCCTGGCCGCCGAACTGCCGCCCGAACAACGCCCGGCCGGCTTGCTGCTCGAAGGGGCCTTCACGTCCATCCCCGACCTGGTGGGCACCTTCAGGTTCGGCTGGCTGCCGGTGGGGCCGCTGATCAGCCAGCGTTTCGACGCCGCCCGGCGCATCGAACAGCTGCCGCTGCCGCTGCTGGTGGTGCATGGCGCGCAGGACAGGCTGGTGCCGCACGAACTCGGCCGTGCGCTGTTCGACCGCGCCACCGCGGCGCCGGCCAAACGCTGGGTGCTGGTGGAAGGCGGTTCGCACCACAGCGCCAGCGGCACCGGCTTCGACCAGGTGCGCGAAGCGGCGCAAGACCTGTTCGGCCTGCCGCGCTGACGTTTCGCGCCCGCCGGCAGCAGCCTGTCGCATGTTGGCTGCGCTGCGCTGCAGCAAGCCCTAGTCTTGCGGCACGCGGTCGACGACGGCCGCCGAGGAGCCCACGATGAACCCGCTGAAGATGATCACCCGCCCGATCAAGAACCTCACCGACGCCATCGTCATGCCCTTCCGGGCCTTGTTCGTCGTCGGCCTCTGTGCCTTGATCAATACGATGACCTCGCCCGGCCACTGGTGGTTCCAGTGGGTGGCGCTGGGCATGGGCATCGCGGTGCTGGTGGCCTTTGCCCGTGCCGCGAAGACCCTGGCCGTGCTGGCCCTGCTGTTCTTCGGTGGCCGCTGGATCTACCGCCGCTATGGCCAACGGGCCAAGGCCGCGTTCGACGACTGGGCCGAACGCACGCAGCCGCAAGCCGCCCAGGTGGTGCAGGCGCTGCGCAGCGTGCCCGCCACCGGCCGCTGAAGCAGCCGCTGAGTTCGGGGTGGGCAGCGTTGGCGGCTGCGGCGACAATCCCGCTCCGCCGACCGCGTTGCCTGCCCATGTCCAACGAGAACCCCGCCCCCGAGACACCCCTGCCCGAGACCGCCCCGGTGCTGCAGGCCGAGGTGGCTGCCGCAGATGTTGCCGATGCCATTGTTGCTGCCCCCGCCGCAGCCGCGAGCGCAGCGGCCGTGCCGGACATGGCGCCGGCAGCCGTGGCCGCCAAGCTGGCCGAGCTGTTCCCGGCGCTGTTCGCGGCCCAGCCGCCGCTGCCGCTGAAGCTGCGCATCCAGGCCGACATCCAGCTGCGTGCGCCGGGCCTGTTCACGAAGAAGTCGCTGTCGATGTACCTGCACCGGCTGACCATGGGCACGCCGTATCTCATCGCGCTGACGCAGGCGCCGGGCCGTTTCGACCTCGACGGCCAGCCGGCCGGCGACCTGGCGGCCGAGCACCGCGAAGC